>NZ_JBFTOX010000011.1:0-163324 GCF_056398185.1 Cupriavidus sp. 05L310 | reverse complement strand
GAAGGACAAGGAAATGGTCATGCCGGGTGACAACGTGTCGATCACGGTCAAGCTGATTGCCCCGATCGCCATGGAAGAAGGCCTGCGTTTCGCCATCCGTGAAGGCGGTCGTACCGTCGGCGCCGGCGTCGTGGCAAAGATCCTCGACTAAGCAAACTTCCTGGAGCAGGCTGGCGGTACAATACCGCCGGCCTGTTCCCTTGTTCCAGGGCGCTCGCCGCCCATCGCTCTTTTAAGGAAATATCATGCAGAACCAGAAGATCCGTATCCGCCTGAAGGCTTTCGACTATCGCCTGATCGACCAGTCGGCAGCCGAAATCGTGGATACCGCCAAGCGTACCGGCGCGATCGTCAAGGGCCCGGTGCCCCTGCCGACCCGTATCCAGCGCTTCGACATCCTGCGTTCGCCGCACGTCAACAAGACGAGCCGTGATCAGTTCGAGATCCGTACTCACCAGCGCCTGATGGACATTGTCGATCCTACCGACAAGACCGTTGACGCACTGATGAAGCTCGACCTGCCGGCCGGCGTCGACGTCGAAATCAAGGTGTAAGGTATTCCGCACAAGACCGCCCCTGGCGGTTTTGCGCAAACAGAAACGGCGAACTTCGGTTCGCCGTTTCTGTTTTTGTGCCCCCCTCTCCCCGTTGCACGGCCGGCTAGGCGGGCCCGCGCCGGCGGAGCGTCTGCCCCGGTGGCTCGCCGAAACTCTTGCGATATTCCACACTGAAGCGCCCCAGGTGGCTGAAGCCCCAGCGCAAGGCCGCGGCGGTGACCGAATCGAGGGCCCGGTCGTTCAACAAGTCCTGATGCACCCGTTCCAGCCGGACTGCGCGCAGGTATGCCATCGGGCTGATGCCGCGGTGCTCGCGAAATCCCGCATACAGCCCGCGCAGGCTGACGCCGGCCACTTCGGCCAGCAAGGCTGGCGTCAACGGTGCGTTGGCATGGGCATGGATGTACTCTTCGACCAGTTTCACATGACGCGGTGCCAGGGGTTTGCCGCGCGCCCGCAGTGCTTCGCTGAGACTGTGGGGCTGCACCGTCAATAGCGTGCCGATCACCAACTGCTCCAGCTGGCAGGCAGTGAGCGGATGCCGGGCCGCATCCGGTGCCAGCGCCATCACATCCGCCAGGTAGTGCACCATCTGGTACCACGCCGCCAGACGCCGCCACGGCATGCCTAGCTCGAAACGCAGCGGTTGTTGGGGACGATGGCCCAGGTACGCCGCGCACACCCGCTCCAGCGCGCCGCGCTCGACGCGCACGATCAACTGGTCGCTGTCGCGGCTCCAGCGCATTCGCACCGGATCGCAAGGCGTCAGCACCGAAGCGGTTTCCCGGTCGGAAAGGATCTCCTGCTGGCCGCAACGGATTTCCGCATGGCCGGCTATGGGCATCTGCACCAGCAGGAAGTCGTCAAGCGGCCCGGGCTCGATCTGCACCTCGGCCCCATAGGCCAGCCGGTTGAATGAGACCGCGCCAAGGGGCGCATGATACATGCGCGCCGCCAGCGCGGTGCCGCCGATGGTGAGCTTGTGCGGCTTGAACACCATGCCGACGGCGGCCCGCGTCTCGGCCTGGTCGGTCGAGGCGAAGACCAGCCGGGTAGGGTCGTCTAGCAGGGCGCCAGCCAGCGGCTCGGTGGCCGTGGCCGCGGGGGGCTGCGGCATTGTCTCGCTCCTCGGCATCATTGGCGCGCCGTTCCTGGTGGGGGATCCTCCTGCCTGCGGACCGTGCTGCTGCGTTGCCGCATTGGCCCCGCGCTGGTCTGCGGACGGAATCCTTCACATCACTATAGTGGATCGCTTCCTCGCGCCACTTGCCCGCCCCGCCATTTTCCTGCACTAATCGGATAGCCGCTGCAGCCGGTGGCTAGTTTGCTGCGGTGCGGATCGCCCATGATCGAATCCAGCACGGCAGCCCAACCCCCAAGAACAAAGGAGCGCAGCCCATGGGCCAGACTATCCAGATCCAAGCCGCCGACGGCAGCGGCACATTCAATGCCTACCTGGCCACGCCCGAATCGGGCAAGGGGCCTGGCATCGTGTTGTGCCAGGAAATCTTCGGCGTCAACGCCACTATGCGCGCCGTGGCGGACTACTACGCCGAGGAAGGCTACACGGTCCTGGTGCCGGACCTGTTCTGGCGTATCGCACCCGGCATTGAACTGGGCGACCGCGGCGAAGACTTCCAGCGCGCCCTTGGGCTGTATCAGCGCTTTGATGAGGCCCTCGGCGTCAAGGATGTGGGTTCGGCGCTGGAAGCGCTGCGCGCGCGTCCCGAGTGCGTGGGCCAGACGGGGGTGCTCGGCTTTTGCCTGGGTGGCAAGCTCGCCTACCTGTCCGCCTGCCGCCTGGACAGGGTGGCCTGCGCGGTGGCGTACTACGGCGTCGGCATTGAGCATGCACTGGCCGAGGCAGCCCACATCAAGGGCCGGCTGGTGCTGCATGTGGCCGAGCGCGACGGCTTCTGCCCGCCGGAGGCGCAAGCGCAGATCCGCGCTGCCCTGGGCGGCAAGGATGGCATTGAGCTGTATGTCTATCCCGGCGTCGATCATGCATTTGCCCGCGCCGGCGGCGAGCACTATGACCGACCGTCCGCGCTGATGGCGCACCAGCGGTCGATTGGCGCGCTGCGCGCAGAGATGGGTCCGCACTACGACTTCTCGGCCCTCTGGGACAAGCACTGCGAATACGAATTCGCCACCCGCGATGTCGATGCCACGATGGCGACCATGGTGGCGGAGCCCTACGTCAACCATATCCCGACCATGACCGGTGGCGTCGGCTATCGGCAGCTCAAGCGCTTCTACCAGAACCACTTTGTCCACAGCAACCCGCCGGACACCACGCTGATTCCGCTGTCACGTACGGTGGGCGCCAGCCAGATCGTCGACGAGCTGCTGTTCTGCTTCACGCATACCTGCGAGATTGACTGGATGCTGCCTGGCGTGCCACCCACTGGCAAGCGAGTGGAGATTCCGCTTGTCGCCATCGTCAAGTTCCGTGGCGACAAGCTTTACCACGAGCACATCTACTGGGACCAGGCCAGCGTGCTGGTGCAGATCGGCAAGCTCGATCCGACCGGGCTGCCCGTGGCCGGCATCAAGACTGCCCGCAAGCTGCTCGATGAAACGTTGCCCTCCAACGCGCTGATGGCACGCTGGCAGGAGAGCGAAGGCAAGTAGGCGGGGCGGGACCGCCGCCCCGGCAATCGACAAAATCAAAGCAAAAGGGGCGTGCCCGGCGCGCGCCGCGGGTACCGCTTGGTCCCTGCGGCGCATGGGCAACGCACCGATACAAGGAGACAACGTCATGAAAGGACTGCAGGACAAAGTCGCCATCGTCAGCGGCGGCGCCACCCTTATCGGCGCGGGCGTGGCGAAGGCCTTCGTCGAGGCCGGCACGCGAGTGGCGATTCTCGATATCGATGCCGCCGGCGGCGAGCGTGTCGCCGGCGAGCTGGGCGAACGAGCACGCTTCATTCGCGCCGACATCACCGACGACGCCGAGGTGGCCGCGGCCGTGTCGCAGGTCACGCGGCACTTCGGCGGCATCGATTACCTCGTCAACCTGGCCTGCACCTATCTCGATGACGGCTTCAAATCGAACCGCCGCGACTGGCTCACCGCGCTCGACGTCAATGTGGTCTCCAGCGTGATGCTGGCCCAGGCCGTCCACGAGGGAATGCGCGCGCGCGGCGGTGGCGCGATCGTCAACCTCACCAGCATCTCGGCCAACGTGGCGCAGACCGGCCGCTGGCTCTATCCGGCCTCCAAGGCAGCGATCCGGCAGCTCACCCGCAGCATGGCGATGGACCTCGCGCCCGACCATATCCGCGTCAACGCTGTCTCGCCGGGCTGGACCTGGTGCCGGCTGATGGACGAGGTCAGCGGTGGCAACCGCGAGCGTACCGATCGCGTGGCGGCGGACTTCCACCTGCTGGGCCGCGTGGGCGAGCCCGATGAAGTGGCCCAGGTGGTGCTGTTTCTCTGCTCGGACCATGCCAGCTTTGTCACCGGCGCCGACTACGCGGTGGACGGCGGCTACTCGGCGATGGGCCCGGAGCAAAACGTGCCCGCCATCCCGCGCCTGGCCGGCTGAAACCGCGATGCGGGACTTCGACTTTCACGCTGAACCTTCAAGTAGGAGATTGCCATGAGCCAACGCATTGCCATCGTCGGCGCCGGCCAGTCCGGCCTGCAGATGGCCCTGGGCCTGCAAGCCAAGGGCTACCGGGTCACGCTGCTGACCAATCGCACGCCGGACCAGGTCCGCGCGGGCAAGGTCATGTCCAGCCAGTGCATGTTCGATCGCGCGCTGCAGACCGAGCGAGAGCTGGGCTTGAACTGGTGGGATGATGCGTGCCCGCCGGTGGAAGGGATCGGCCTGGCGATTCCGCATCCGGAACAGCCTGCCGCCAGGTTGATCGACTGGGCTGCCCGGCTCGACCATCCGGCCCAAGCGGTGGACCAGCGACTCAAGATGCCGGCCTGGATGGAAGCCTTCGCGCAACGCGGTGGCGACCTGCGCATTGCCGATGCCGGCGTCGATGAACTGGAAGCGCTGGCTCGCGAGCATGATCTTGTGCTGCTTGCGGCTGGCAAGGGCGAGATCGTCAGCCGTTTCGAGCGGGACGCCACGCGCAGTCCTTTCAGCGCGCCGCAGCGTTCGCTTGCCCTGACCTATGTGAACGCAATGGCGCCGCGCACCCCGTTCTCGCGGGTTTGCTTCAACTTGATTCCCGGCATTGGCGAATACTTCGTCTTCCCGGCCCTGACGCTATCCGGCCCCTGCGAGATCATGGTGTTCGAGGGCATACCGGGCGGCCCGATGGACCGCTGGGCCGATGCGCGTACGCCGGAGCAGCACCTCGCCGAGAGTCTGCGCATCCTGCGCACCTGGTTGCCGTGGGAGGCGGAGCGCTGCGATGCGGTGACGCTGACCGACGAGCAAGGCATTCTCGCCGGCCGCTTCGCCCCGACCGTGCGCCGGCCGGTGATGACCTTGCCCTCGGGCCGGCTCGTGTTCGGCATGGCCGACGCTGTCCTCGTCAACGATCCCATTACCGGACAGGGCTCCAACAACGCCGCCAAGTGCTGCAAGGTGTATCTGGATGCCATCATTGCGCACGGCGATCGCGGTTTCGACGGGGACTGGATGGAGCAGACGTTCGCGCGCTACTGGCAGTACGCCGGCGACGTAGTGAACTGGACCAACTCCCTGCTCACGCCACCGCCAGCGCATATCCTGTCGCTGCTGGGCGCGGCAGGCCATGCGCCAGAGCTGGCCGCCCGCATTGCCAATGGCTTCGATAATCCGCCGGACTTCTTCCCCTGGTGGTCAGATTCCGCTGCCTGCCAGCAGTTGATTGACCAGCATCTGCCTCAGGCGGCCTGATATGGAAGCCGCTTGCGCTGTGCTGGATACCAGGGCGCTGCGGCGGGCCTGTGGCCGCTACGCTACTGGCGTGGCGGTCATCGGTGCCTGCGGTGCCGAGGGCCGTCCGATTGGCTTGACCATCAACTCTTTCGCCTCGCTATCCCTGGCGCCCCCGCTGATCTTGTGGAGCCTCGCACTGCACTCGCCAAGCGCCGCGCATTTCGCCGTGGGGAAGCACTTCGGCGTCAGCATCCTGCAGGCGGGCCACGGCGAGCTGGCGCGCCGTTTTGCCACGCCTGCCGAGGACAAGTTTGCCGGCGTCTCCCATCGGCGCTGTGAGCGGGGCGTACCTTATCTCGATGAAGCGTTGGCCACGCTGGCGTGCAGGGTGGAGCGCGCGGACGCGGTAGGAGATCATCTACTG
This sequence comes from Cupriavidus sp. 05L310, assembly GCF_056398185.1. Classification (NCBI taxonomy): domain Bacteria; kingdom Pseudomonadati; phylum Pseudomonadota; class Betaproteobacteria; order Burkholderiales; family Burkholderiaceae; genus Cupriavidus; species Cupriavidus sp. 05L310. The sequence continues at coordinate 157,515 of NZ_JBFTOX010000011.1, read as the reverse complement.
ATCGTTGGCGAAGTGCAGGGGTTTGAAGTGGGGGAGGGTGAACCGCTGGTGTTTTTCGGCGGGGAGTTCGTGAAGGTTGGGCGGTAAGGCTTCCGATTCGGTGCCGAAATTGCCACTTTTGCTGTCAAGACGCGCGGTGCCAGCGCCCCGCAACCGTAGTCAACGCCACAAAACAACACCGGCCCCACCGCGCACGCCCCAACTTCCTAAGGCACTCTTGCTCTTTCCAAACCGCTGCGATATAGTGTAAGGCTACCCGTTTGTCTATGGGTAGTGGGCCGGCCAGCTTGGCCGCGCGCAGTCTTCTTCAGCGCAAGCCCCGCACTGCAAACACTGTTTTCGTGTATCAATCAGCCCCGGCCAATCGCAGCTGGGAATGGAGCAAACCATGAGCCTTGGCCTTGTAGGTCGCAAGGTTGGCATGACCCGTATTTTCACGGACGACGGCGATTCAATTCCCGTTACCGTGGTCGAGGTCGGCGACAACCGCGTGACACAAATCAAGACGGACGAGACCGACGGTTATACCTCGGTTCAAGTCACTTTCGGCGCACGCCGCGCTAGCCGCGTCACCAAGCCTTTGGCAGGTCACCTTGCCAAAGCTGGTGTTGAAGCTGGTGAAATCATCCGCGAATTCCGCATCGATGCCGCTAAGGCTGGCGAACTGCAACCCGGCGGCACGCTGTCGGTTGACCTGTTCGAAGTCGGTCAAAAGATCGACGTCCAGGGCGTGACCATCGGTAAGGGCTACGCCGGTACCATCAAGCGTCACCATTTCGCATCGGGTCGTGCCACCCACGGTAACTCGCGTTCGCACAACGTGCCGGGTTCCATCGGTATGGCGCAGGATCCGGGCCGTGTGTTCCCCGGCAAGCGCATGACCGGCCATCTGGGTGACGTCACCCGCACCGTCCAGAACCTGGAAATCGCCAAGATCGACGCAGAGCGCAAGCTGCTGCTGGTCAAGGGCGCCATTCCCGGCTCCAAGGGCGGCAAGGTTATCGTTACCCCGGCCGTCAAGGCCAAAGCCAAAGCTTAAGGAGCGAATCAATGGAACTCAAGCTCCTCCAGGACAATGGCCAGATCGGCGCAAGCGTTGACGCTTCGCCCGAAGTCTTCGGCCGTGACTACAACGAAGCCCTCGTTCACCAGATCGTCGTCGCTTACCAGGCTAACGCTCGCAGCGGTAACCGTAAGCAGAAGGATCGTGAAGAGGTCAAGCACACGACCAAGAAGCCTTGGCGCCAGAAGGGTACGGGTCGCGCCCGTGCCGGTATGTCTTCCTCGCCGCTGTGGCGCGGGGGCGGCCGTATCTTCCCGAATTCGCCGGAAGAGAACTTCACGCAGAAGGTCAACAAGAAGATGTTCCGTGCCGGTATGCGCTCGATTTACTCGCAGCTCGCACGTGAAGGTCGTATCAACGTGGTGGACGGTTTCACCGTCGATGCGCCCAAGACCAAGCTCTTGGCCGACAAGTTCAAGGCCATGGGCCTGGACTCGGTGCTGATCATCACCGACAGCCTCGACGAGAACCTCTACCTGGCTTCGCGCAACCTGCCGCACGTGGCAGTTGTCGAGCCGCGCCAGGCTGACCCGCTGTCGCTCGTGCACTACAAGAAGGTGCTGGTGACCAAGGCAGCCGTCGCGCAGATCGAGGAGTTGCTGAAATGACGCAAGTAGCCAAGAACGATCATCGTTTGATGCAGGTGCTGCTCGCGCCGGTGGTTTCCGAAAAGGCAACCCTGGTCGCCGACAAGAACGAACAAGTCGTGTTCGAAGTCGCTCGCGATGCCAACAAGGCAGACGTGAAGGCGGCAGTCGAACTGCTGTTCAAGGTCGAGGTGCAGTCCGTTCAGATCCTGAACCAAAAGGGCAAGCAAAAGCGTTTTGGCCGTTTCATGGGGCGTCGCAACCACGTGAAGAAGGCTTACGTTTCGCTCAAGCCGGGTCAGGAAATCAATTTTGAAGCGGAGGCCAAGTAATCATGGCACTCGTCAAGACCAAGCCGACGTCCCCGGGCCGTCGCTCCATGGTGAAGGTGGTTAACGCCAACCTGCACAAGGGCGCGCCCCACGCTCCGCTGCTGGAAAAGCAATTCCAGAAGTCGGGCCGTAACAACAACGGTCATATCACCACCCGCCACAAGGGCGGTGGTCATAAGCACCACTATCGCGTGGTCGACTTCAAGCGCAACGACAAGGACGGCATCCCCGCCAAGGTCGAGCGTCTGGAATACGATCCGAACCGCAGCGCCAATATCGCGCTGGTGCTGTTCGCCGACGGCGAACGCCGCTACATCATTGCCACCAAGGGCATGGTAGTTGGCCAGGCGTTGATGAATGGCTCGGAAGCTGCGATCAAGTCGGGTAACAACCTGCCGATCCGCAACATTCCGGTTGGTACCACCATCCACTGCGTGGAAATGCTGCCGGGCAAGGGCGCTCAGATCGCTCGCGCCGCAGGCGGTTCCGCCGTGCTGCTGGCTCGTGAAGGCATCTACGCCCAGGTTCGCCTGCGCTCCGGTGAAGTGCGTCGCGTTCACATCGAATGCCGCGCCACCATCGGTGAAGTCGGTAACGAAGAGCACAGCCTGCGCGTCATCGGCAAGGCCGGTGCAAATCGTTGGCGCGGTATCCGCCCGACGGTTCGCGGCGTTGTGATGAACCCGGTGGACCACCCGCACGGTGGTGGTGAAGGCAAGACCGCCGCAGGTCGTGACCCCGTTTCGCCGTGGGGTACCCCGGCTAAGGGTTACCGTACCCGCAGCAACAAGCGCACTGCCAGCATGATCGTGCAGCGCCGCCACAAGCGTTAATCGGTAGGTAGGAGCCTAGACATGACACGTTCCGCAAAAAAGGGTCCGTTCTGTGACGCCCACCTGCTGAAAAAGGTGGAAGCAGCTGCAGGCGGCAAGGACAAGAAGCCCATCAAGACTTGGTCGCGTCGCTCGACCATTCTGCCGGACTTCATCGGCCTGACGATCGCCGTACACAACGGCCGTCAACACGTGCCGGTGTATGTTTCGGAAAACATGGTTGGCCACAAGCTCGGTGAATTTGCGCTCACGCGTACGTTCAAGGGCCACGCGGCTGACAAGAAAGCGAAGAGGTAAGGTGCCATCATGGAAGTGAAAGCGATTCATCGCGGTGCCCGCATCTCCGCCCAGAAAACGCGCCTGGTCGCTGACCAGATCCGCGGTCTGCCGATCGAGCGCGCGCTCAACGTTCTGACGTTCAGCCCGAAAAAGGCTGCCGTCATCGTGAAGAAGGTGGTCGAATCGGCCATCGCCAACGCCGAGCATAACGAAGGCGCCGACATCGACGAATTGAAGGTCAAGACCATCTTCGTCGACAAGGCAACCTCGCTCAAGCGTTTCACGGCACGAGCAAAGGGCCGCGGCAACCGCATCGAGAAACAAACTTGTCACATCACTGTGACGCTCGGCAACTAAGGAGTCACGATGGGACAGAAGATTCATCCGACTGGCTTCCGTCTGGCCGTCAGCCGTAACTGGGCTTCGCGTTGGTACGCCAACAACACGAAGTTCGCCGGCATGCTGAAGGAAGACATCGAAGTTCGCGAGTTTCTGAAGAAGAAGCTCAAGAACGCTTCGGTAGGCCGCGTCGTGATCGAGCGCCCCGCCCGCAATGCACGTCTCACCATTTATAGCTCGCGTCCGGGCGTGGTGATCGGCAAGAAGGGTGAGGACATCGAACTGCTCAAGGCCGAGCTGCAACGCCGCATGGGTGTGCCCGTGCACGTGAACATCGAGGAAATCCGCAAGCCGGAAACCGATGCGCAGCTGATCGCCGATTCGATCACCCAGCAGCTCGAGCGCCGTATCATGTTCCGCCGCGCAATGAAGCGCGCGATGCAGAATGCGATGCGCCTCGGTGCCCAGGGCATCAAGATCATGAGCGCCGGTCGTCTGAACGGCATCGAAATCGCTCGTACCGAGTGGTATCGCGAAGGCCGTGTGCCCCTGCACACCCTGCGCGCCGACATCGACTACGGCTTCTCCGAAGCAGAAACCACCTACGGCATCATCGGTGTCAAGGTGTGGGTCTACAAGGGTGATCACCTCGGCCGCAACGATGCGCCGGTGGTGGAAGAGCCGCAAGACGAGCGTCGTCGTCGCCCGGGTGGTCGTCCTGATGGTCGTCGCCGTGAAGGCGAAGGCGGCCGTCCGGGTGGCAATCGCCGCGGTGGCGCGGGTGCCGGTGCAGGTCGCCGCGCTCCTGGCGCAGATGCGAAGAGTGGAGAATAACGATGCTGCAACCTAAGCGCAGAAAATACCGCAAGGAGCAGAAAGGCCGCAACACGGGTAAGGCTACCCGTGGCAACGCCGTGTCTTTCGGCGAATTCGGCCTGAAGGCGATGGGCCGTGGTCGTCTGACGGCTCGTCAGATCGAGTCGGCACGTCGTGCGATGACCCGTCACATCAAGCGTGGCGGCCGCATCTGGATCCGGATTTTCCCGGACAAGCCGATCTCGAAGAAGCCCGCCGAAGTCCGTATGGGTAACGGTAAGGGTAATCCGGAATACTACGTGGCAGAAATCCAGCCGGGCAAGATGCTGTACGAAATGGATGGCGTGACGGAAGAGCTGGCTCGTGAGGCGTTCCGCCTCGCGGCCGCCAAGCTGCCGATCGCCACCAATTTCGTGGTGCGCCAGGTCGGGACGTAAGGAGAGCAGGGATGAAAGCATCCGAACTTCGCGGCAAAGATGCCGCCGGGCTGAACCAGGAGCTCTCCGAGCTGCTGAAGGCCCAATTTAGCCTGCGCATGCAAAAGGCCACCCAACAGCTGCAGAACACCAGCCAGCTGAAGAAGGTGCGCAAGGACATCGCGCGGGTGCAAACCGTGCTGAACGAAAAGGCGACCACGAAATGACTGAAACTGCACAAACGGAATCGTCGCTTCGCCGTACTTTGGTCGGCCGGGTAGTTAGCGACAAGATGGACAAGACCGTCACGGTCCTGATCGAAAACCGCGTCAAGCATCCTCTGTACGGCAAGTACGTGCTGCGTTCCAAGAAGTACCACGCACACGACGAAGCCAACCAGTACAAGGAAGGCGACAAGGTCGAGATCCAGGAAACGCGTCCGCTGTCGCGGACCAAGTCCTGGGTGGTTTCCCGTCTGGTCGAAGCTGCGCGCGTCATCTAAAAAACCACACGGTTTTAGGTTGGCTTGCGAGTCCAGGGTTATGTGCTATAATCCTGGACTTCCGCTTTGTTGCATTCGCCTTAGTTGTATCACCCCGGCGAGTCGATGAAGCGAACCTGGCCGAGCGGCTCCTGATTAACCATGTTCAGGCCGCCTGGTAACTACCGACTTCAAAGTTGATCAACCCAAACGGTTGCTGGCGCAAAGCCAGGGGCTGACGGGACCAAGACTGACCGGCGGGCGTTGCCCGGTGGATTAAGTTGGGAAGATAACACCATGATTCAGACAGAAAGCCGGCTCGAAGTAGCCGATAACACTGGTGCGCGCGAAGTGCTGTGCATCAAAGTGCTGGGTGGGTCCAAGCGCCGCTATGCGAGCGTGGGCGACATCATCAAGGTGACCGTCAAGGACGCAGCGCCGCGCGGTCGCGTGAAGAAGGGCGATATTTACAACGCCGTCGTCGTGCGTACCGCCAAGGGCGTGCGTCGCGCTGATGGGTCGCTCGTCAAGTTCGACAGCAATGCCGCTGTCTTGCTGAACACCAAGCTCGAGCCGATCGGCACCCGTATTTTCGGGCCGGTGACTCGTGAACTCCGTACCGAGCGCTTCATGAAGATCGTGTCGCTCGCGCCGGAAGTGCTGTAAGGAGCCGCCATGAACAAGATTCGTAAAGGCGACGAAGTCATCGTCCTGACCGGCAAAGACAAGGGCAAGCGCGGCACCGTGCAAGCCATGCTCGGCGACAAGGTCGTGGTGGAAGGCGTCAACGTTGCCAAGAAGCACGCACGTCCGAACCCGATGCTGGGCACCACTGGTGGCGTCATCGACAAAGTCATGCCGTTGCATATTTCTAACGTTGCGCTCGTGGATGCCAATGGCAAGCCGTCGCGCGTCGGTATCAAGGTGGAAGACGGCAAGCGCGTGCGCGTGCTGAAGACCACCGGTGCCGTCGTGGCAGCTTGATTCTGGGCACGAAGAGGAGTTGAGCATGACAGCACGTCTGCAAGAGTTTTACAAAGAACAGGTTGTTCCGAAGCTGATCGAGCAGTTCGGCTTCAAGTCGGTCATGGAAGTGCCGCGCATCACCAAGATCACCCTGAACATGGGCCTTGGCGAAGCCATCAATGACAAGAAGGTCATTGAGCTGGCCGTGGGCGACCTGACCAAGATCGCCGGTCAAAAGCCGGTGGTGACCAAGGCCAAGAAGGCAATCGCCGGCTTCAAGATCCGCCAGGGCTATCCCATCGGCGCGATGGTGACGCTGCGCGGCGAACGCATGTTCGAATTCCTCGATCGTCTCGTGACCGTGGCTCTGCCCCGCGTGCGTGACTTCCGTGGCGTGTCGGGCCGCTCGTTCGATGGTCGTGGTAACTACAACATCGGTGTGAAAGAGCAGATCATTTTCCCCGAAATCGAGTACGACAAGATCGACGCATTGCGTGGTCTGAACATCAGCATCACGACGACGGCGAAGAATGACGAGGAAGCCAAGGCGCTCCTCGCAGCATTCAAGTTCCCGTTCCGTAATTAAGGGGTAACCGTGGCTAAATTGGCTCTGATTGAACGTGAGAAGAAGCGCGCTAGGCTCGTGGCAAAGTATGCCGACAAGCGTGCAACCCTCAAGGCCATTATCGACGACCAGGAAAAGTCGGAAGAAGAGCGTTATAGCGCGCGTCTCGAGCTGCAACAGCTCCCGCGCAACGCTAACCCGACTCGCCAGCGTAACCGCTGCGCGATCACCGGTCGTCCCCGCGGTACCTTCCGCAAGTTTGGCCTGGCGCGTAATAAGATCCGTGAAATCGCCTTCCGTGGCGAAATCCCGGGTCTGACGAAAGCCAGCTGGTAATTACGCACAGGCTACAGGAGAAACAGTATGAGCATGAGCGATCCTATCGCCGATATGCTGACGCGCATCCGCAACGCCCAAGGCGTGCAGAAAGTGTCGGTTGTCATGCCGTCGTCGAAGCTGAAAGTGGCAATCGCCAAGGTCCTTAAGGACGAAGGCTACATCGACGACTACGCCGTGAAAGAAGAAGGCGGCAAGGCACAACTGAGCATCGGTCTGAAGTACTACGCCGGCCGTCCGGTCATCGAGCGCATTGAACGCGTCTCGAAGCCTGGTCTGCGCGTGTACAAGGGCCGCAGCGACATCCCCCAAGTGATGAACGGCCTCGGCGTCGCAATCATCTCGACCCCCCAGGGTCTGATGACCGACCGCAAGGCACGTGCCACTGGCGTGGGCGGCGAAGTTCTTTGCTACGTCGCGTAAGGAGTAGACCATGTCCCGTGTAGGTAAGGCTCCCATCGCGCTGCCCAAAGGCGCGGAAGTCAATGTGGCGGCTGGCGTGCTCTCCGTTAAGGGCCCGCTCGGCACGCTGACGCAGCCGATTCACAGCCTGGTCAAGGTCAATGTCGAAAACGACACGCTGACCTTCGCTCCGGTCGATGAATCGCGCGAAGCAAACGCACTGCAGGGCACCATGCGCGCCCTGGTGGCCAATATGGTCAAGGGTGTAACCGCCGGTTTCGAGCGCAAGCTTAACCTGGTCGGCGTGGGCTATCGTGCCCAGCTGCAAGGTACTGCGCTGAAGCTCCAGCTTGGTTTCTCGCACGACGTGATCCATGCGATGCCGGAAGGCGTGACGGCGACAACGCCCACGCAGACCGAGATCATCATCAAGGGTGCGGACAAGCAGAAAGTCGGTCAGGTGGCTGCGGAAGTCCGCGCGTACCGTCCGCCTGAGCCCTATAAGGGCAAGGGCGTTCGCTACTCGGACGAGCGCGTCATCCTGAAGGAAACCAAGAAGAAGTAAGGGGTGCAATCATGAACAAGAAAGACGCTCGTTTGCGCCGTGCACGTCAGACCCGCGCCAAAATCGCGGAGTTGAAGATCAACCGTCTGACCGTGTTCCGTACGAATTCGCATATTTACGCCCAGGTCTACTCGCCGTGCGGCACGCAAGTGCTGGCATCGGCTTCGACCGTCGAGGCAGAAGTGCGCAAGGAACTGACTGGCAGCGGTGCTACCGCCGCCGCCGCGACCCTGATTGGCAAGCGCATCGCCGAAAAGGCGAAGGCAGCTGGCGTGGAAACCGTTGCGTTCGATCGCGGCGGCTTCCGCTTCCATGGTCGCGTGAAGGCACTGGCTGACGCAGCACGCGAAGCCGGCCTTAAGTTCTAAGCGCACATAGAGAGATACGTCATGGCAAAAATGCAAGCAAAAGTCCAGCAGGACGAACGCGACGACGGCCTCCGCGAGAAGATGATCTCGGTCAACCGCGTCACCAAGGTGGTGAAGGGTGGCCGGATTCTCGGTTTCGCTGCGCTGACCGTGGTTGGTGACGGCGATGGCCGCATCGGCATGGGCAAGGGCAAGGCTAAGGAAGTGCCGGTTGCAGTTCAGAAGGCAATGGACGAAGCCCGTCGCAAGATGGTCAAGGTCTCGCTGAAGAACGGCACGCTGCAACACGAAGTCGTTGGCAAGCACGGCGCCGCCAAGGTGCTGATGATGCCCGCCAAGGAAGGTACCGGCGTGATCGCTGGTGGCCCGATGCGCGCGATTTTCGAAGTGATGGGCGTGACCAACGTCGTGACCAAGTCGCACGGCTCGACCAATCCGTACAACATGGTTCGCGCCACGCTGGACGGTCTTCAAAAGATGAGCACGCCGGGCGAGATCGCCGCAAAGCGTGGCAAGTCTGTTGAAGACATCCTCGGTTAAGGAGTCGGACGAAATGTCGCAACAAACCGTAAAAGTGCAACTCGTGCGCAGCCTGATCGGCACGCGCGAGGATCATCGCGCCACCGTCCGTGGCCTGGGCCTGCGCCGTATCAATTCGGTGTCGGAACTGCAGGACACGCCTGCCGTGCGCGGCATGATCAACAAGGTCTCGTACCTGGTCAAGGTTCTGGCCTGAGTCCCGGGACACGGAGAGCAAGATGCAACTCAACAACCTCAAACCGGCTGACGGTTCGAAGCACGCCAAGCGTCGCGTCGGCCGCGGTATCGGCTCCGGCCTGGGCAAGACTGCCGGCCGTGGTCACAAGGGTCAGAAGTCGCGTTCGGGCGGCTTCCACAAGGTCGGCTTCGAAGGCGGTCAAATGCCGCTGTATCGTCGCCTGCCGAAGCGTGGCTTCACGTCGCTGACGAAGGCCTTCAACGCCGAAGTGACCCTGCGTGATATCGAGCGCCTGGAAGCCACCGAGGTGGACCTGCTGGTTCTGAAGCAAGCTGGCCTGGTGGCTGAGCTGGCCAAGAGCGCCAAGGTCATCAAGGCTGGTGAGCTGACCCGCAAGGTTACGATCAAGGGTCTGGGCGCCACCGCTGGTGCCAAGGCTGCGATCGAAGCCGCCGGCGGTCAGATCGCGGCGTAATTTAGCAGCAGATTTCGCAGCATAGGCGAGTCACAGTCGGAGCATCGTTTGGCCACGGCGAAACCCAATGCAAGCACGCAAGCCAAGAACACGGCGAAGTACGGCGACCTAAAGCGCCGGCTGATGTTCCTGGTGCTGGCCTTGATCGTGTACCGCATCGGAGCGCATATTCCGGTGCCGGGAATCGATCCTGAACAGCTTGCGAAGCTTTTCCAGAGTCAGTCGGGTGGCATCCTCGGGATGTTCAACCTGTTCTCGGGCGGTGCGCTGTCGCGCTTTACCGTCTTCGCGCTCGGCATCATGCCGTACATCTCGGCGTCGATCATCATGCAATTGCTGACGATCGTGCTGCCGCAGCTGGAATCGCTGAAGAAGGAAGGGCAGGCGGGTCAACGCAAGATCACGCAGTACACGCGCTACGGCACGGTGGTCCTGGCCACCTTCCAGGCGCTGTCGATCGCAGTCGCGCTGGAATCTCAGCCGGGGCTGGTGATCGATCCGGGCCTGATGTTCCGGGCTACGGCGGTGATCACGCTGGTGACCGGTACGATGTTCCTGATGTGGCTGGGTGAGCAGATCACCGAGCGTGGTCTGGGCAACGGTATCTCGATCATCATCTTCGGCGGTATCGCGGCGGGCTTGCCCAACGCGATCGGCGGGCTCTTCGAGCTGGTTCGCACCGGTTCCATGAGCATCATTGCATCGATCCTGATCGTTGCAATCATCGCCGGGGTGACCTTCGCCGTGGTGTTTGTCGAGCGTGGCCAGCGCAAGATCCTGGTGAACTATGCCAAGCGTCAGGTCGGCAACAAGGTGTATGGCGGCCAGTCGTCGCACCTGCCGCTGAAGCTGAACATGGCAGGGGTGATTCCGCCGATCTTCGCATCGTCGATCATCCTGTTCCCGGCGACCATCGCGGGCTGGTTCACGTCTGACTCGACGAGCGCTGCCGGCCGGTTCATCAAGGACCTGGCTGCGACGCTTTCGCCGGGACAGCCGGTCTACATCCTGCTGTACGCTGCTGCAATTATATTTTTCTGCTTCTTCTATACGGCTCTTGTGTACAACAGCCGGGAAGTCGCAGACAACCTGAAGAAAAGCGGTGCCTTCATTCCGGGCATTCGTCCGGGCGAGCAGACGACGCGCTACATCGACAAGATTCTTGTCCGTCTGACGCTGGCTGGTGCGATCTACATCACACTGGTCTGCCTGTTGCCGGAATTCCTGGTACTGCGCTGGAACGTTCCGTTCTATTTTGGCGGAACCTCGTTGCTGATCATCGTGGTCGTCACGATGGACTTCATGGCCCAGGTTCAGTCCTATGTCATGTCGCAGCAATATGAGTCCCTGCTGAAGAAAGCGAATTTCAAGGGTAATCTGACCTTGCGCTGAAGCCGGGTCGGTACAGGCTAGGTATGGCAAAAGACGACGTCATCCAGATGCAGGGGGAGGTCCTGGAAAACCTCCCTAACGCGACGTTCCGCGTCAAACTGGAAAATGGCCATGTAGTGTTGGGCCATATCTCCGGCAAGATGCGAATGAACTACATCCGGATTCTTCCGGGTGATCGGGTGACGGTTGAACTGACTCCATATGATCTGTCACGCGCGCGCATCGTCTTTCGGACGAAGTGAAGCGAACAGGAATTGAAGGAAGAGGAAAATCATGAAAGTGCTGGCTTCTGTTAAGCGCATTTGCCGCAACTGCAAAGTTATCAAGCGCAACGGTGTCGTGCGCGTGATCTGCTCGTCGGATCCCCGCCACAAGCAACGCCAAGGCTAATCGTAAAGAGGATTGACGAATGGCACGTATCGCAGGGGTTAACATCCCGAACCACAAGCATACCGAGATCGGCCTGACGGCTATTTACGGTATCGGCCGCTCGCGCGCCCGCAAGATTTGCGTGGCCACCGGCGTTCCCTTTGACAAGAAGGTCAAGGACCTGACCGACGGCGACCTGGAAAAGCTTCGTGACGAAGTAGCCAAGGCCACGGTTGAGGGTGACCTGCGTCGTGAAACCACGATGAACATCAAGCGTCTCATGGACCTTGGTTGCTATCGTGGCGTCCGTCACCGCAGGGGTCTCCCGATGCGCGGTCAGCGCACCCGCACCAACGCCCGTACCCGCAAGGGTCCGCGTAAGGCCGGCGTGGCTCTGAAGAAGTAAAGCCGAAGGCAGAGGAAGAAACTAATGGCAAAAGGTCCGAATAACGCCGCCCAGCGCGCGCGTAAGAAGGTCAAGAAGAACGTTGCCGACGGCATTGCGCACGTCCACGCTTCGTTCAACAACACCATCATCACGATCACCGACCGTCAGGGCAATGCTCTGGCGTGGGCAACCTCGGGTGGCCAGGGCTTCAAGGGTTCGCGTAAGTCGACTCCCTTCGCAGCTCAGGTCGCCGCCGAGAATGCCGGCCGCGTGGCGCAAGACCAGGGTATCAAGAACCTGGACGTGCGCATCAAGGGCCCCGGCCCTGGCCGTGAATCGGCTGTGCGCGCCCTGAACGCGCTCGGCATCAAGATCTCGATCATCGAAGACGTGACGCCGGTGCCGCACAACGGCTGCCGTCCGCCGAAGCGCCGTCGGATCTAAGTGCCGATGTGATACCCAGGCTGCAATCGGGGTCTTCCCCGTGTGCAGCCCGGTGTGGTAGCATTGCACGTTGACCTGCTGCATCTGTTTGCAGCAGGTTTTCGTTTTGCGTTTGCGCGATCGACGTCGTTGTCGGTCGCCTGGCGCAGTAGTTAGTCATGCTTTTGCGCGTGCCCGAATGGGAGCGCGCTGGATAAGCCCACCGTCTGCCACTCATGCGCCCAATCAACCGGGGCGGAGAAGGCGGACTCGCGGCGCGTCGAACAAGGCGCCGCGATCGATCAGGAAGGAAGATAAAGTGGCACGTTATATCGGCCCGAAGGCCAAACTATCCCGCCGTGAAGGTACTGACCTGTTCCTGAAGAGCGCACGCCGCTCGCTTGCAGACAAGTGCAAGCTGGACAGCAAGCCGGGTCAGCACGGCCGCACCTCGGGTGCACGCACCTCCGACTATGGCAACCAACTGCGTGAAAAGCAGAAGGTCAAGCGTATCTATGGCGTACTCGAGCGCCAGTTCCGCCGCTACTTCGCTGAAGCCGACCGCCGCAAGGGCAACACCGGTGAAAAGCTGCTGCAACTGCTGGAATCGCGCCTGGACAACGTCGTGTACCGCATGGGCTTCGGCTCGACCCGCGCTGAAGCGCGCCAGCTGGTGTCGCACAAGGCGATCCTGCTGAACGGTCAAGCCCTGAACGTGCCGTCGGCGCAAGTCAAGGCTGGTGACGTCATCAGCATCCGCGAGCAGTCGAAGAAGCAAGTCCGTATCGCCGAAGCGCTGTCGCTGGCTGAGCAATCGGGTTTCCCGGCATGGGTTGCCGTGGACGCGAAGAAGTTCGAAGGCACATTCAAGCAAGTGCCGGATCGCGCCGATATCTCGGGTGACATCAACGAAAGCCTGATCGTCGAATTGTATTCGCGTTAATCACACGAATTCTGACCGACACCATCGAACGGCCAGGGGCTTGCGTTTCCCGCCAAGCTTCACTTTCAGCCCGACGCGCTGCCGCGCGTCGGGCTTATTGCCCATCGTGCGATGGGATTTTCAGGTTCCATACGTCAGCCTTATCGGTGTAACGAGCCGAGGGTATTGAAAAGGACAACCTAATGCAAACAGCACTACTCAAGCCTAAAATTATTGCCGTGGAGCCGCTCGGCGACCATCACGCCAAGGTCGTGATGGAGCCGTTCGAGCGTGGCTATGGCCATACGCTCGGTAACGCCCTGCGTCGCGTGCTGCTGTCGTCGATGGTCGGTTATGCCCCGACCGAAGTCACGATCGCTGGGGTGGTCCACGAGTACTCCACCATCGATGGCGTTCAGGAAGACGTAGTCAACCTGCTGCTCAATCTGAAGGGTGTGGTCTTCAAGCTGCACAACCGCGACGAAGTCACGGTGTCGCTGCGCAAGGAAGGCGAAGGCGTTGTGACCGCGGCCGATATCGAGCTGCCGCACGACGTCGAGATCATCAACCCCGGCCACGTGATCGCTCACCTGTCGGCCGGCGGCAAGCTGGACATGCAGATCAAGGTCGAACAAGGCCGTGGTTATGTCCCCGGCAACGTGCGCAAGTTTGGCGACGAAGCGGGCAAGGTCATCGGCCGCATCGTGCTGGACGCTTCGTTCTCGCCGGTGCGCCGCGTTTCGTACGCAGTCGAATCGGCTCGTGTGGAACAGCGTACCGATCTCGACAAGCTGGTGATGAACATCGAAACCGACGGCGTGATCTCGCCCGAGGAAGCGATTCGTCAATCGGCGCGCATCCTGGTTGACCAGTTGTCGGTGTTCGCAGCGCTGGAAGGTACCGAGTCGTCGGCGGAAGCCGCTTCGAGCCGTACGCCGCAGATCGATCCGATCCTGCTGCGCCCGGTGGACGACCTGGAGCTGACGGTGCGTTCGGCCAACTGCCTGAAGGCCGAAAACATCTACTACATCGGCGACCTGATCCAGCGTACCGAGAACGAGCTGCTGAAGACCCCGAACCTGGGTCGCAAGTCGCTCAATGAAATCAAGGAAGTGCTGGCTTCGCGTGGCCTGACCCTCGGCATGAAGCTCGAGAACTGGCCGCCCGCAGGGCTGGAGAAGTAATTTGCCTGGCGCGGCGGCGGGCTGGTCCCGTTGCCGTGCCGGTAATCCCGGCGACCGGCATGTGCCGGCCGCTCCAATAGACTACCGGCCCGCGCCGAACCGGGGAGCATCCCGGCCGAGCGATAGAAGAGCTGGTCAAACATTGCAATAAAGGAATCATCATGCGTCACCGTCATGGTTTGCGGAAACTGAACCGCACCTCGTCGCACCGTCTCGCGATGCTGCGCAACATGTCCAACTCGCTGTTCCAGCACGAGCTGATCAAGACCACCCTGCCCAAGGCCAAGGAACTGCGCAAGGTTGTCGAGCCCCTCATCACGCTGGCCAAGAAGGACACCGTTGCCAACCGCCGCCTGGCTTTCGCCCGTCTGCGCGACCGCGACATGGTTACCAAGCTGTTCAACGAACTGGGCCCGCGTTACAACGCCCGCCCGGGTGGTTACACCCGTATCCTGAAGTTCGGTTTCCGTCAGGGCGACAACGCACCGATGGCGCTGGTCGAACTGGTGGATCGTCCGGAAATCACCGAAGCGCCGGCTGAAGAAGCAGGCGAATAAGGTCGATATCGTCCCGGCCGCTTGCGACCACTGGTCGCGGCGAGCCGCGCGGACACCGCTTACAATCGAGCCAGGCTGCATGCCTGGCTCGATTGCTTTCCGGGCCAGGTTTTTGAGGAAAGCACGATGAGCGAGACGCTATTGGTAATGACGGTGTTGCCCGATGCCGAATCCGCCGCACGTATGACCCGCGCAGTGCTGGAATCCAGGCTGGCAGCTTGTGTGAACCGGCTGGCGCCATGTCAGTCCGAGTACTGGTGGCGCGGCGAGATCGAAACCACGCGGGAATGGCCGCTGCTGATCAAGACTACGCAGGATCGCTATACGGCGCTTGAAGCCGCGATTCGCCTGGCGCACCCCTATGAGGTGCCGGAGATCGTGGCATTGCCGGTTGCGGCCGGCTTTGCGCCTTACCTTGCGTGGGTGGCGCAGGAGACGCGGACGCCAGACGCTGACGATGACAGCGCGTAAGCACGCGCAAGGATGTCCGTCCTTCGGCGGCTAGCGGGCGATGCGGCCGAAACCGGCGCCGCGCGGCGTTCGAGGTACGGATACGACGAATGACAATTCAAGGATGGGGCATGGGTTTCGGAGTGATGTCGGGCGCTTTGGACTGCGGGTCGGCAGCGGGGTCGGTGCGGCATAGTGCCGCAGCGCGGCTCCTGATCTTGCTGCTCGCAGCATTGTGGCTGTGCCTCGGCGGCGCCGCGCATGCCGCCGACGATGACTTCCTGCCGCCGGACCAAGCCTTCCGTTTCGCGGCGCGGCAGGTCGACGCGCAGACCGTCGAAGTGCGCTTCGATGTAGCCGATGGCTACTACCTCTACCGCGAGCGCTTTGCCTTCGCCGCGCAGCCGACCTCCGTCAAGCTTGGCGCTCCGGTATTCCCGCCGGGCAAGGTCAAGTTCGACGAGACTTTCGGCAAGGAGATGGAAACCTACCATGGTGGCGTGACTATCCGCGTACCGGTGGCGTCCGCGCCGGCGGACGGCAAATGGTCACTGGTGGTGACTTCCCAGGGCTGTGCCGACAAGGGCCTGTGCTATCCCCCGATGGAGAGCGTTTTCAAGGTCGGCGGCGGTGTGCTCGACGGGCTGTTCGGCAAGCGGGCGCCGGCGGATTCCAGCAGCATTGGCAGCGGCCCGGGCACCGAAAGCCGCGACGCGGCCGGGGCGGCGGCATCTGCCGGCCCCTCCCCTGCCCAACTGACTGGGCCTGCCGACGAGAACGACCGCATTGCCGGGGCGCTGGCCAGCCGCAACCTCGGCGTGATCGCCGCGCTGTTCTTCGGCCTCGGTTTGCTCCTGACCTTTACGCCGTGCGTGCTGCCCATGGTGCCGATCCTGTCGTCAATCGTGGTGGGTGAGCATGTCACGCGCGGCCGCGCTTTGCTGGTGTCGCTGTCGTATGTGCTAGGCATGGCGGTGGTTTACACCGCTGTTGGCGTGGCGGCCGGCCTGCTTGGCGAGGGCTTGTCCGCCGCGCTGCAGTCGCCGTGGGTGCTGACGGCTTTCGCGCTGCTGATGGTGGCCTTGTCCCTTTCCATGTTCGGCCTCTATGAACTGCAGCTGCCGCAACACTGGCAAACGCGGCTGACCGCTTCGTCCAACCGCCGCCAGGGCGGGCAACTCGCCGGCGCCGCGGCCATGGGCGCGATCTCGGCGCTGATCGTCGGGCCGTGCGTGACGGCACCGCTGGCCGGCGCGCTGGCCTACATCGCACGCACCGGCGATGCCGTAACCGGTGGCGGCGCGCTGTTCGCGATGGCGCTCGGCATGGGCGTGCCGCTGGTGCTGGTGGGCGTGGGCGCGGGCAACCTGCTGCCGCGTGCCGGACGGTGGATGGAAATGACCAAGCGCTTCTTCGGCTTCCTGCTGCTGGGCGTGGCGCTGTGGATGGTCAGCCCGGTGCTGCCGGCATGGGCGCTGATGGCAGGCTGGGCCGCGCTGCTGCTGGTGGGCGCGGTTTTCCTGAGCGCCTTCGAGTCACTTGGCCCCGAGGCGCATGGCCTGGCCAGGGTGGGCAAGGGCCTGGGCCTGCTTGCCGCGCTGGCGGGAGCCATCTTGCTGGTGGGGCTCGCGTCCGGTGGCCGGGATCCCTTGCAACCGCTGGCGCATCTTGGTGCAGGTCGCACCGCGCCAGACGCGGCGGCCAGCGACTCGACCACAGTGCGCTTTGAGCGGGTCCGCTCGGTAGCCGAACTCGACGCTCGCGTGGCGCAGGCCGCCGCAGCGGGCAAGCCCGTGCTGCTCGACTTCTATGCGGACTGGTGTGTGAGCTGCAAGGAGATGGAGCGCTTCACGTTCAGCGACGAGCGCGTGCGGGCCCGGCTTGCCGGGGTGGTGATGCTGCAGGCGGACGTCACCCGGAACAACGCCGACGATCGGGCACTGCTCAAGCGCTTCGGCCTGTTCGGCCCGCCGGGCATCATCCTGTTCGGTCCTGACGGGCGCGAGCGGCCGGTTCGTGCAATCGGCTACCAACCCGCCGCCCGTTTCCTTGACACGCTCGCGCGCGCCCTGGACGCCAAAGCTAGCACCTGACCCCCCGGGCTTGCGCAGGCGTCGGCTAGCTTTTCTCCAGCCGGCGTCCCAGCCCCCACACTGCCGCCAGCACTGCCACCACCGCGCCCATCAGCCCGAGCGACCACCAGAAGCCCTGCGGCTCGCGCAGCCACGGCATGCGCTCGAAGTTCATGCCGAAGATGCCGGTGATCAGCGTGAGTGGCATGAACAGTGCAGTGATCAGCGTCAGGGTACGCATGGTGCGGTTGGTGCGATGCGCCACCGATGAAAAATGAATCTGCACCGCGGACTCGATCGAGTCCTCCAGCCGGCGCGCGTGCGCGAGCACGCGCGAGATGTGTTCCATCACGTCGTTGATGCGCACCAGCAAGGCATCGTCGCGGCCTGCCGCGTTTGCGGTTCCTTCGCTCTGCACGCTGTAACTGTTGTCGAGCAGGCTGTCGCGGAATTCCTGCAGCGCATCGTGCTGTTCCTCGCACAGGTGCTCCAGGCGCCGCAGTTCAATGCGGGCATCGAGCAAGCCTTCCCAGCTGGAGAAGCTGCGCCGGGCGTTTAGCAGCGCGCGCTGCCAACGGTCCAGCTGGCGCGTCAGGGGCGCGCGCAGGTCCAGGTAGCGGTCGACCATCGCGTTGAGCAGGCGCAGCATCAGGTCTTCCGGGCGCGTCGGCGGGCGGATGCCATGTACCAGCGCGGCGGCGTGCCCGTTGGGGCGGGTCTTCGAGGCGGACTGCGGCCGTGGCGCCTGGCATAGCTCAAGCAGGCGCTGGCGCACCTGGTCGAGTGTGCGAGACTGCGCGGGCCGGACCGTCAGCAGCACATTGTCGAAGACAAAGAAAGTGACCGGCTGGGTATCGATTTTGGCCAGTGCAGGCAGAAAGCCTGGCGGGTAGCGGCGCGGTTTGGCCAGAGCCTGCGTTCTTGAAGCGGGCGGCTGGCTGGTTGTCGCGGTAGCTGAAACCGTAGTGGAAGCCGTGGAGGCTCCCGGGATTGGCGGCAATTCTGGTGCGGTGGCTGGCGCGGTTGCTGTCGTTCCGGACGCCGCCGCCGTTTCGCCGCCGGCCTCGGCAATCAGCCGGCTCGTTTCAAAGGTGAGCTTGCGGAAGATCACCATGTCGTAGGCATGCGTCGTATCGAAATACGAAGGATGCGACGGGTTGGTGGCATCGATCAGGTGCAGATCCAGCACCGGGGCGCCGGTCAGGGCCTGGACGCTGTCGCGCCAGGCCGTCGGCGCGGCGCTGACTTCCTCGATCGGCGTATCGACCCAGACGAAGCGGGCCGCCGCGTTGCCCGCGAGAAAGTCGCGCGCCTCGTCGAGCGAGGCGAGCGGATGGACCTGGCTGGCGGAAAAACCTAACAGCTGCATCCGGGCCGGTTCAGCGCGTGAGCAGGCGAGCAGCGTCGCGCGCGAAGTAGGTCAGGATGCCGTCGGCGCCGGCGCGGCGGAAGGCCAGCAGCGACTCCATCATGACCTTGTCGTGATCCAGCCAGCCATTCTGGGCTGCGGCCTTGAGCATCGCGTACTCGCCGCTGACCTGGTAGGCGTAGGTGGGAAAACGGAACTCATCCTTCACGCGCCGCACGATGTCCAGGTAAGGCATGCCGGGCTTGACCATCACCATGTCGGCACCCTCCATGATGTCTTGCGCCACTTCGCGCAAGGCCTCGTCGGTATTGGCCGGGTCCATCTGGTAAGTCATCTTGTTGCCCTTGCCCAGGTTGGCCGCTGAGCCGACCGCATCCCGGAACGGGCCATAGAAGGCCGATGCGTACTTGGCCGAGTAGGCCATGATGCGCGTATGGATATGGCCGCCGTCCTCCAGCGCGGCGCGCACCGCGCCGATGCGCCCGTCCATCATGTCCGACGGTGCCACGATATCCACGCCGGCCGCGGCCTGAGTCAGCGCCTGCTTGACCAGGATCTCCACAGTGACGTCGTTGATCACATAGCCGTCGGCGTCCAGCACGCCGTCCTGGCCGTGGCTGGTGTAGGGGTCCAGCGCCACGTCGGTCAGCACGCCGAGCTCGGGGAAGCGGTCTTTCAGTGCGCGCACGGCACGCGGGATCAGGCCGTCGGCATTGGTGGCCTCGATACCGTCGGGCGTCTTCAGGGCCGGATCGATGACCGGGAACAGCGCGATGACCGGGATGCCCAGCTTGACGCAATCCTCCGCCACCGGCAGCAGCAGGTCGACCGAGAGCCGCTCCACGCCGGGCATGGACGCCACGCTTTCACGCTGGTTGTGGCCGTCGACGATAAATACCGGGTAGATCAGGTTGTCCGGCGACAGGCGGTGTTCGCGCATCAGCCTGCGCGAGAAATCATCGCGGCGCATGCGGCGCGGACGGTACTCGGGGAAAGTGGACATGGCTTGAGGGAGAATGTCTGAGGGAGTGCGGAATTTTGCCGGGCTGCTGGCGCGCGATGTGGCTGGCGAGTGATCCAGCAGGCCGCTCCGAAAGAAAAACTAAACTTTTGATCGTGCCCGCTATCATACTCGCGGACACTCTGCGTTGCGCTTGCGTGATGCAGCGTCCCCCGCTACTCCTCCCTGAGCGGGTACCCACCCTCAACCGGTGGGAAAGTTCGCCCCCGTTGCTTGCAACGGGGTTTTTTTTGCCTGTTCGATTCGTGGGGATGCGCGGGTTCGCTATCGCGCCGCACCCGCAGGGGCGGGTACGCAAAGCGGGGCTGGAAGGTCAGTTCGCGGCCGCGTCGGGCGGTGTGTCTTGCACAACCGCCGGCTGGTCGGGCTTTGCTTTTTCCTGCGGCGCGGCGGCGGACTCGCTGCCCGGCACCACGGCCGGCTGTGCTTCCGGCAGCGCCAGCCAGCCTGCCACCACGCGCTGGGCTTCCTCGATGCCGCGGCGCTTCAGGCTGGAGAACAATTGCGCGGTCAGGGCCACGGGCGTGTCGAGTTGTTCGGCGTAACCGGCCAGGATCTTGCGGGTTTCGCGCAGGGCCAGGGCGTTTTCGCTGTTGGTCAGTTTGTCGGCCTTGGTCAGCAACACGTGAATGGGCCGGCCCGTGGGCAGGAACCATTCAACCATCTGGCAATCCAGGTCGGTGAAGGGCCGGCGCGCGTCCATCATCAGCACCAGGCCAGCCAGCTGCGAACGGGTCTGTACGTAGTCGCTCAGCAGCGTCTGCCAATGGTACTTGGCCGATCCTGACACCTGCGCATAGCCATAGCCGGGCAGGTCGACCAGGAAGGCCAGCGGATCCGGCGCCTTGACCGGTGCGACCCCGAAGAAATTGATGTGCTGGGTACGGCCCGGCGTGCGCGACGAGAAGGCTAGCCGCTTCTGGTTGCACAGGATGTTGATGGCGGTGGATTTGCCGGCGTTGGAGCGCCCGGCGAAGGCCACTTCCGGCACCGCCGTGGCAGGCAGGTCGCGCAGGTGGTTGACGGTAACGAAGAAGCGGGCCTGGTGTAGGAGGGACATGCGCGTGGGCGATGGGGCGGGTGGGGGCGGGGCGCCGCCTTGCATTTGGCGGGTCCGCCGGCGTCACCACGCCGATGTGAGTGAGGTGGGCGGCACATGCTGCCGCCTGGATGGCCGGGGCTGGCGTCTGGCCGCGTCGCGGCGCGCACATCCTCTATCCGGCACACGATTTATTGTACAATAACGCGGTTAACGGCCTCCCGATTAGGTGACGCGCGGCATCCTTGGCCTTGCGTTTATCTGAGCAGGAAGCTCTGCGTGTCCGTTCCATCGTGGTAGCAAGCCTGTCGGTCTGGTCTGTTGCAGCGCCTGCATGGCGCAGCGGCAAGGGGGCCAGCCGGGGGGCTGGGTCTGCTACGGGGATATTCGCACGGTCTGCCGCTCTCGTTCGCATGGGGGCGGTGCCATTCGGCTCTCGCCTGGGCGTTTTTGGCTTCAGCGGGGCTGGCGGTCCGTCGTGGTGAATTTCCGATGTCAAAGTACCAGCCCATGCGCGTCCTCACCGCGGGCAAGGTGCTGAACGGCGTGCCCCATGGATTTCAAAACAATTCAGACAAGGTGTGCGAATGAACCGCATTGCGAAACTTCTGGCTGTCGTGGCGCTGGCTCTGCCGGCCACTGCCATGACCGGTCTGGCATCTGCCGCAGAGCAGGCCGCCGCAAAGGCTGATCCGGCCAAGGGCGAAACCCTCTACACGCAAGGTGCCCCCGATCGCAATGTCCCGGCTTGCCTGAGTTGCCACGGCGCCAACGGCAACAGTGGCGGCGCCGCCAATCCGAAGCTGGCCGCCCAGCATCCGGAGTACGTGCACAAGCAGCTCGACGACTTCAAGGCCAAGACCCGCAGCAACGCCATCATGTCGCCCTACGCGGCAGCCTTGTCCGAGCAGGAAATGAAGGACGTCGGCGCCTACCTGGCCAAGCAGAGCCTGAAGCCTGCCACCGCCAAGAGCAAGGACACCATCGAAGCCGGCCAGAAGATCTACCGTGGTGGCATCGCCGCCAAGGGTGTGCCCGCTTGCGCGGCCTGCCACGGCCCCACCGCCGCCGGCATCCCGGCCCAGTACCCGCGCATCGGCGGACAATGGTCCGAATACACCGAGGCGCAACTGGTCGCGTTCCGCCAGGGCACCCGCAAGAACAATCCCGTGATGACCACCATTGCCGCCAAGATGTCGGATGCCGAGATCAAGGCCGTGGCCGACTACGTCGCAGGGATTCGCTAAGTCGTTCAGCGCCGGGTAGCCGGAGCGCCCACGCGGGCCTCGCCGTTGCGAGGTGGACCGCAGGGGTGCAACCAGGCAGCACGGCAACAATCGAAGAGGGTGGCCTGCGCAAGCATGTCCACCCTTTTTCATTTCAAGGCCGAGGGCCCCACTGCACATGTCGACCGCTTCCACGTCAGGACTGCACCTGAAGACTTCTCACCGCTTGCTGCGCGACGCGGTGGAACTGCTGTCCTCGATGCGTTTCGCCATCGCGTTGCTGACGGTCATCGCGATCGCCAGCGTGATCGGCACGGTCCTCAAGCAGAACGAGCCCTATCCCAACTACGTCAACCAGTTCGGCCCATTCTGGGCTGACCTGTTCCACACGCTGTCGCTGCAGAAGGTTTACGGCTCCTGGTGGTTCCTGCTGATCCTGGCCTTCCTGGTGGTCTCCACCTCACTGTGCCTGACGCGCAACGCGCCCAAGATGATCAAGGATATGCGTTCGTGGAAGGACCACGTGCGCGAGCGCAGCCTGCGCGCCTTCCATCACCGCGCCGAGTTCGATGCAGGCCGCCCGCGCGCCGATGCGGTGACGCGGCTCACTGCGCTGCTGGCCAATCGCGGTTATCGCATCAAGACCGTGCCCCATGACGGCGCCACCTTGCTGGCGGCCAAGGCGGGCGCGGCCAACAAGCTGGGCTACATCCTGGCGCACACCGCCATCGTGGTGATCTGCATCGGTGGCCTGCTCGACGGCGACATGCTGATCCGTGCCCAGATGTGGTTTGGCGGCAAGAGTCCGATTACCGGCAACGCCGTGATCAGCGACATTCCGCCGCAGCACCGCTTGTCGGTCAACAATCCCGGTTTTCGCGGCAATGCCTTCGTGCCCGAAGGCGCGACCGTCTCCACTGCCATCCTGAATATCTCGGACGGTGCGCTGGTGCAGGATCTGCCGTTCAATATCACGCTGAAGAAATTTACCGTCGAGCATTACTCGACCGGCATGCCCAAGCTGTTCGCCTCCGATGTGGTCATCACCGACCGCACCACTGGCCGCAAGACCGAAGCCACTGTCAAGGTCAACGAACCGCTGGTGGTGGACGGCATTGCCATCTACCAGTCGAGTTTCGAGGACGGCGGCTCCAAGCTGAAGTTCGTCGGCTACCCGATGCAGGGCGGCAATGACAAGACCTTCGCCTTCGCCGGTACGGTGGGCGCCAACTCGCCGCTGACCGGCACGGGCAGCGCCGCCGACGCCGAGGGACTGACGGTCGAGTTCAGCGATTTCCGCCTGATGAATATCGAGAACGTCACCGACGCGTCGGGCAAGCCCGATGCCCGCGGCGTGGCGCGCAAATCGCTCAACGAGAAGCTGGAATCCCACCTGGGCTCGGCGGTCAATCCTGATCGCGCGAAGGAACTGCGCAACGTGGGTCCGTCGGTGCAGTACAAGCTGCGCGACCGCAACGGGCAGGCGCGCGAGTTCAACAACTACATGGTGCCCGTGCAGCTCGATGGGCAGTCGGTCTTCCTTGCCGGCATGCGCGATTCGCCCAGCGAGCCGTTCCGTTACCTGCGCATCCCGGCCGACGAGCAGAACAGCGTAGCCGACTGGATGCGCCTGCGCGCCGCGCTGCAGGACCGCGCGCTGCGGGTCGAAGCGGCACGCCGCTTTGCCCTGGCCTCGATGCCGGGCGAGGATCGCGAGGTGTTGCGCGGCCAGCTTGCCGAGAGCGCCCTGCGCGCGCTTGATCTCTTCGCTGGCGCCGCACGAAGCAATCCGCAAGCGCCGCCTGGCGGCTTCACGGCAATCGCCGCCTTCCTGGAAAAGTCCGTGCCGCCGGCCGAGCAGCAGAAGGCCGCCGACGTGCTGCTGAAGATCCTCAACGGCTCGATGTGGGAACTCTGGCAACTGGCACGCGCGCAGGACAAGCTGCCGGTGGTGCCGAATAGTGCTCAGAGCGGCGCTTTCTTGCAGCAGGCCATCAATGCGCTATCCGACAGTTTCTTCTACACCGCGCCGGTCTTCCTGCAGCTCGACGACTTCACCGAGGTGAAGGCCAGCGTGTTCCAGATGACCCGTGCACCAGGGAAGAACATCGTGTATCTTGGCTGTCTGCTGCTGGTGCTGGGCGTGTTCTCGATGTTCTACATCCGCGAGCGCCGCGTCTGGCTGTGGGTCCGGGACCCTGCCGGCGGATCGGCCGGAAGCGAGGGCGGCGGTGCTGCCAGCCATGTGCTGATGGCCATGTCCACGCAGCGGCGTACACTGGATTTCGAGAAGGAATTTGTCGCTCTGCGCGACGATGTAGGCCGGGCCGCCGGTAATCTCGACACGGCCGGCAAGGGCACGCCGGACCCGGCCACGCATTGAACGCGGCCGGCAATTAAGCAGGAACCAATATGTCCTCGAATGTGAATCAGGCCAGGCCGCCCATGCAGGCGAGCCCGGCTCCAGCCGGTGGCGCCGGCGGTGCGGAGCAGGCCTACCTGGAGCCGTCGTTCCTTCGCCGGCTGGGCTGGGTCGACTGGGTCTTTGCCTTGCTGCTGGCAGCGGGCGCGGGCTTCGCACTGGCACGCTACGGCGAGTGGATGAATGTCTACGACAAAGGCGTGCTGATTGCAGCGGTGCCCACCTTTGCGTTGCTGGGATGGCACTGGAAGCCGGTGCGGTTGCTGATGGTGCTGCTGGCGGTGCTGTCGCTGTTCGCGATCCAGCTCTACCAGGGCCAGCTGCCGCGCGCCGAGCAGGCCTTCTTCCTCAAGTACTTCCTGTCCAGCCAGTCGGCCATCCTGTGGATGAGCGCGCTGGTGTTCCTGTCCACCCTGTTCTATTGGGGCGGCCTGCTGACGCGCTCGGAGACCGGGCTGCAGATCGGCAGCAAGATGGCGTGGGCGGCAGTGGTGCTGGGCTTCACCGGCATGCTGGTGCGCTGGTACGAGTCCTACCTGATCGGCGCCGACATCGGCCACATTCCTATCTCGAACCTGTACGAAGTGTTTGTACTGTTCACGCTGATCACTTCTTTGTTCTACCTCTACTACGAAGGCCGCTACCAGACGCGCGCGCTTGGGCCGTTCGTGATGCTGGTGGTGTCGGCGGCGGTCGGTTTCCTGCTGTGGTACACGGTCAGCCGCGATGCGAGCGAGATCCAGCCGCTGGTCCCAGCGTTGCAGAGCTGGTGGATGAAGATCCATGTGCCGGCCAATTTCATAGGCTACGGCACTTTCGCCCTGGCCGCGATGGTCTCGGTGGCTTACCTGTGCAAGGAGCGTGGCATCCTGGCCGAGCGCCTGCCCTCGCTCGAAGTGCTCGATGATGTGATGTACAAGGCGATTGCAGTGGGCTTCGCCTTCTTCACCATCGCCACCATCCTGGGCGCGCTTTGGGCGGCGGAAGCGTGGGGCGGCTACTGGAGCTGGGACCCGAAGGAAACCTGGGCGCTGATTGTCTGGCTCAACTATGCGGCCTGGTTGCACATGCGCCTGATGAAGGGTTTGCGCGGCACCATGGCGGCCTGGTGGGCGTTGGTGGGTTTGCTGGTCACGACCTTCGCCTTCCTGGGCGTCAACATGTTCCTCTCGGGCCTGCATAGTTACGGCGAACTCTGATCCGGATGTTGCGCCGCAATAAGAAAAACCTGCCCCGTCGGTCCGACGCGGCAGGTTTTTTTTCGTCCAGATGGAATAAAGCCGTCACATCCGGTGTTTACTGAAGGGACGGTGCCGGCTGGCGGCGCCGCATCGCATGGAGATCGACATCATGGCCCTTTCCCGTCCCTTCGCAGCCGCTTCTCTCGCATCGCTGTCCCGTCCCGCTGTTCTCGCGCTGGCGTCTGCCGCAGTGCTGCTGTCTGCCTGTTCTGGCATGGGCGGCATGGGTGGCAGCAGTGCGGGCAATATGCCGCCCACGGTGAAAGTCGCCGGCGGCGCGCTGACCGATCCCCAGGGCCTGACGCTCTACACCTTTGACCGTGATGCGGGTGGCAAGAGCGCCTGCAACGGTCCCTGCGCCACCAACTGGCCGCCCCTGATGGCGGCGCCCGGCACCAGCCCCACGGGGGACTACAGCGTCATCACTCGTGACGACGGCGCCAAGCAGTGGGCCTATCGCGGCAAGCCGCTCTATCGTTTCGCCAAGGATGCCAAACCGGGTGACCGCATGGGCGATAACTTCAACAACGTCTGGCACGTGGCCGCTCCCTGATCCGGGCGCGGGCAGCCTGACGGCATGGACGGCTTCGACCGCCAGCTGGTCGCGCTGGCGCCGCGCCTGCGGCGCCACGCCCGTGGCCTGACCGGGGATGCGGCATTGGCCGACGACCTGGTGCAGGACACGCTGGAACGCGCGCTGCGCTACCGCTGGCGCTTCCGGCTGCGCGCCGGCGCCTGGTGGGGCGACGGCGCGGATGGCCTGCTGTCCTGGCTGCTGACCATGATGCACCGGCTGCGCATCAATGCGTACCGGCGTGCCGATCTTGTGACCTTCACCGACACGCTTCCCGACGTACCCAGTGCTGCGCCAGAGCCCGCCTTGCGCCTGGACCTGGTACGGGCGCTGGCTCGCTTGCCCGAAGCCCAGCGCGCGGTCATGCTGCTGGTCGGCCTGGAGCAACTCACCTATGCCGAGGCGGCGCAGGTGCTGGAGGTGCCGGTGGGCACGGTGATGTCCCGCCTGGCACGCGCCCGTGAGCAGATGCGCCTGCTGATGGACGGAGCGTCCGAGGCGAACCCGCAGGCCTCCGGCCGGGCGGCCGGACTGCAGCGAGTCAAATGATGTCCCCAGTCAACGAAGCCGATCTCCACGCCTATGCCGATGGCCAGCTGGATCCCGCCCGCCGTGCCGAGGTGGAGGCGTACCTGGCCGCCTATCCCGATGCCGGAGAGAAGGTCGGTAGCTGGCGGCGGCAGGCAAGTGAACTGCATGCTGCGTTCGACGGCGTGCTCAATGAGCCTGTACCGCTGAATGCACTTCCGTCCCGGCTGCGCGACGGCGCCGCTGACCGGGTGCGCGGCAAGGCGGGGTGGGGCATGGCACTGGCGGCCAGCATGGCTTCGCTGGCTCTGGGCGGCGCGATCGGCTGGTTCGCGCATGGGCGCACGGACACCCTGGCGGCGCGCGTCCCCTCGGTGGAGCGCTTCGCGCGCGAAGCGCTGGCCAGTCATGTGGTATACGCACCTGAAGTGCGCCATCCGGTCGAGGTGGCCGCTACCGATGAAGCCCATCTGGTGGCCTGGTTGTCAAAGCGGCTCGGCGCGCCCTTGCGGGTCCCCGATCTGCGCACCCAGGGATTCCACCTGATTGGCGGGCGCCTGGGCGTCGCCGAGGGCGGCCCATCGGCCATCCTGATGTATGAGACCGACGATGGAACCCGATTGTCGCTGCAGTTACGGCACATGGCACGGGATACGCCGGACACCGGCTTCCGGCTCGAGCGGATGGGCACGGGACCGGGAGATCGTCCGGCCGCCGCCGCCGGCACCATGGCTTTCTATTGGGTGGACCGGGATATCGGCTTCGCGCTGGCCGGACCGCTTGAGCGGGCGCCATTGCTGGCGCTGGCGCAGTCAGTCTACCGGCAATACCAAGGCGGCTGAGGCCGCCAGCCATGCTGTGCAGTCCGGCCGGCCCCCTGCCTGACAAAGGCCCCGGGTGCAGGCGTGGCGCCCTGGCAAAAAAAGATGTCAGGATTCGCGTGCGCCATCCGACTCAAGCCGGAGTCCAATCGTGCACGCGGGGCTGCCAAGGGCCAGGCACGAACGGCGGATCGATTTTTACCCATGGCATGCAACGAGGAACAACGATGCTGATTCCCTCTCCCAAGTGGCTGCGCGGCGACGATATTGCCGCCAGCGAGATCACCCCGCGCGGTGTGTTCGAGTCGCGTCGCCGGCTCTTGGCCATGGCGGCCGCGGGGGCTGCCGGGAGCATGCCGGCCCCGTGGTTCGCGCGCGATGCGCTGGCCCAGGCCCCGCGCGGCCAGAAGCTGCCGGCCGCGCCCAACAATGCCTACGTAGTGACGGAAAAGCGCACGCCGTACGAGGACGTCACCACGTACAACAACTACTACGAGTTCGGCACCGACAAGTCGGACCCCGCGCGCAACGCCGGTACGCTGCGCACGCGTCCATGGCAGGTTGCCGTCGAAGGCCTGGTGAAGAAGCCCAAGGTCTACGATATCGACGAGCTGGTGCGCCTGATGCCGATGGAAGAGCGGGTCTACCGGCTGCGCTGCGTAGAAGGCTGGTCGATGGTGATTCCCTGGAGCGGCTATTCCCTGGCCGAACTGATTCGTCGCGTTGAGCCGCAAGCCGGCGCGAAGTACGTGGAATTCGTCACGCTCAACGACAAGAAGCAGATGCCTGGCGTCAGCGCCCGCGTGCTGGAATGGCCTTACACCGAGGGCCTGCGCATGGACGAGGCGATGCATCCGCTGACCTTGCTGGCCTTTGGCCTCTACGGCGAGGTGCTGCCCAACCAGAACGGTGCGCCGGTGCGCGTGGTGGTCCCCTGGAAATATGGTTTCAAAAGTGCCAAGTCCATCGTCAGGATCCGCTTTGTCGACAAGCAGCCCAGCACCAGCTGGAACCTGGCTGCGGCACAGGAGTACGGTTTCTATTCCAATGTCAATCCGGACGTGGATCATCCCCGCTGGAGCCAGGCCACGGAGCGCCGCATCGGCGAAGACAAGGGCGGCGGCTTTGGCGCGTTGTTCGCGCCCAAGCGCAAGACGCTGCCTTTCAACGGCTATGGCCAGCAAGTGGCGTCGCTGTACCAGGGCATGGACCTGAGGAAGTTCTTCTGATGGCCCCACAGGATCTCTCGCCGCCGCGCCCGGGCGCACCGGCCGCCGGCGCACGCCCGGCACGGGCGAGCGGGCAGCCTGGTCTCGCGACGCTCACGCCAGGGCGTGTGCGCACGGTCAAGCTGGCCGTGTGGCTGCTTGCCATGCTGCCGTTCCTGCGCTTGCTGTACCTCGGCTTTACCGATCAGTTCGGCGCCAATCCGCTGGAGTTCGTCACGCGCTCGACCGGTACCTGGACCCTGGTGATGCTGTGCGTCACGCTGGCGGTCACGCCGCTGCGCCGTTTCACCGGCTGGAACTGGCTGATTCGCTTGCGGCGCATGCTCGGGCTGTTCGCCTTCTTCTACGCACTGCAGCATTTCCTGCTGTGGCTTGGCGTGGACCGTGGCTTCGATGTCGCGTACATGGTCAAGGACATCGCCAAGCG
Organism: Cupriavidus sp. 05L310; assembly: GCF_056398185.1. NCBI lineage: Bacteria > Pseudomonadati > Pseudomonadota > Betaproteobacteria > Burkholderiales > Burkholderiaceae > Cupriavidus > Cupriavidus sp. 05L310. Next base: position 128,320 of record NZ_JBFTOX010000011.1, on the reverse strand, counting down.
GCCGTTCATCACGGTGGGTTTCGCCGCCTTCGTGCTGATGATTCCGCTGGCGGCAACCTCAGCCAATGCCATGGTCAAGCGCCTGGGCGGGAAGCGGTGGCAATGGCTGCACCGTTCCGTGTACGCCGTCGCCGTGCTGGCCATCATGCACTACTGGTGGCACAAGGCCGGCAAGCATGATTTCGGCACGGTCTCGATCTACGCCGCGGTGGTGTTCGGACTGCTGGCGATGCGTGCCTGGTGGTGGTGGCGCAAGCCCGGGGCACAGCAGCCAGGGCGCTGAGGGCGCGTCAGAGATGGAGCGTGATCTCGCGCGCGGCCGGATGGCGTGGCGGCACGGCTTTGGGCAGCCTGCTGCCGTTGGCATAGCGATAGTCGATCCGCGCCGCGCCCGCGCCGCCCGCCCAGGATCAGGACGCTCCCGGGCACGGGGCTGGGCAGGCGCTTAGCCTTGCAGCAGGCGCTCGTCGCGGAACAGGTCTTCCACGCGCTCGCGGCCGCGCACCAGGTGCACGTCGTCGCCGTCGACCATCACTTCGGCCGCGCGCGGGCGGGTGTTGTAGTTGGAGCTCATGACAAAGCCATAGGCGCCGGCCGACATCACCGCGAGCAGGTCGCCCGGCTGCACCGCCAGCGCGCGATCGCGGCCAAGCCAGTCGCCGGATTCGCACACGGGGCCCACCACGTCGTAGGTCAGGGCCGCGGCTTGCGCCGTCTCGCGCAGTTGCACGGGTTCGATGCGGTGATAGGCCTCGTACATGGCGGGGCGGGCCAGGTCGTTCATGGCCGCATCGACGATGCAGAAGTTCTTGGCGGCGCCCGGCTTGAGGAACTCGACCTGGGTCAGCAGCACGCCGGCGTTGCCCACCAGCGAGCGGCCCGGCTCGAACAGCACCTCGCGATGGCCATGGCCGCGCTCGGCCACGCGGTCCAGCAACGTGCGGGCAAAGCCGGTAATGTCAGGCGGCGTTTCATCGTCATAGGTGATGCCAAGACCGCCGCCCACGTCGATGTGCTCGAGCTTGATGCCTTCGCGTTCGAGCGCTTCCACCACGTCCAGCACCTTGTCCAGCGCTTCCAGGTAGGGCGCCACCTCGGTGATCTGCGAGCCGATATGGCAGTCGATACCCGCCACTTCCAGGTGGGGCAGCGCCGCGGCGGCGCGGTAGGTGGGCAGCACGTCCTCGAACGCCACGCCAAACTTGTTGCCCTTCAGCCCGGTGGAGATATATGGATGCGTCTTGGCATCCACATCCGGATTGATGCGCAGCGATACGCGCGCGCGCTTGCCCAGCCGGCCGGCCACGGCATTGAGGCGGTCCAGCTCGGGGATCGACTCGACATTGAACGACAGCACATCGTGCGTCAGCGCCAGTTCCATCTCGGCAGCGGTCTTGCCGACCCCCGAGAACACCACCTTGCGCGGATCTCCGCCCACTGCCAGCACGCGCTGCAGCTCGCCACCGGAGACGATGTCGAAGCCAGCGCCGAGCCTGGCGAAAACCTGCAGCACGGCCAGGTTCGAGTTGGCCTTCATGGCGTATTGCACGCGCGCGCGGCGCCCCTGGCACGCCGCGGCGTAGGCCTGGTAGGCGGCGGTCAGCGCGGCGCGCGAGTAGACATAGGTGGGGGTGCCGTATTCGGCGGCGATGCGCGCGAGCGGCACGTGCTCGACGGCTAGCACGCCGTCGTGGCGATGGAAGAAGGCGTTCATGGTTATTTGGCGGTGGGGGTGGCGGCTGGCACTGCAACCGGTGCCGTGGCGGACGCCGCTGCCGGTGCGGTGCCCTGGATGGCCGCCGGATTCGGGACAGCCGGATTGGCCAGGCCGGGATCCGGTACGCCGGGCTGGGCCGGTGCGGGAGGCTGCTTGGGCATTGTCAGCGGGCCGCGGATGCCACATCCGGACAACAGGGGCATCGCAAGGCTGGCGGCAATCACCGATACAATCGCAACACGACGCAACATCGGGTCGTCCTTACTTAAAGAGTCTAAGAGGCTAAGAGTCCAACGAGACGTCCAGAGTCGTCCCGGACGGTCCCGGGCAGTCCCTGAAGCAGGGGCGGCGGGACCAACGGAAATACGAAGTACTTTTTCAATACGCTACTGGCCGAATGCCGCGGAATGCTGCAAATGACGCTGGCCGGCGGCCTTGGAGTTTAGCATGCCCCCCATGAGTGAAAGTGAGTTCCTGGCGCTGGCCCAGCAGGAGCTGGACCGGCTGGAGAGCGCGGTGGAAACCGCCGCCGACGCGGCCGACGCCGATATCGAGATCAACCGTGCCGGCAACCTCATCGAGCTCGAGTTCGAGGACGGTTCCAAGATCATCGTCAACAGCCAGGCGCCGATGCAGGAACTGTGGGTGGCCGCGCGCGCGGGCGGATTCCATTTCCGCCACGATGGCCAGCGCTGGATCGATACGCGCGGCGGCGGCGAACTGTATGCGGCACTGTCTGGCTACGTGAGCCAGCAGGCCGGGATAGCCCTGACGCTGGCCTGAGCGCGGCGCCCAGGCACGAAAAAGCCGGCTTGAGGGCCGGCTTTTTCGTTGGCGAAGCCTCCCACGACGGGGATCAGCCGCCGCCAAACATTTCCAGAATGCGCTTCTTCTCGGCCTCGGTATCGGCCGGCGATTGCGTGCTCTCGTCCGGTTTGCCCGGCCACGGATCGCCCAGGCCAACCGAAGCCACGCCGGCGCCGCCCGCGTTTTCCTCGAAGGTCCAGTCGCCGCCGACGGTGATCACGCCTTCCGGGGGCTGGCGCTCGGGCATTTCGGGCACGCCCTTCAGCATCTTGCCCATGTAGCCCACCCAGATTGGCAGCGCGAGGCCACCGCCGGTCTCGCGCACACCCAGGCTCTTGGGCTGGTCGTAGCCCATCCAGGCGATGGCCACCAGCTTGGGCGTGTAGCCGGCGAACCAGGCGTCGACGGCGTCGTTGGTGGTGCCGGTCTTGCCGGCCAGGTCGTTGCGGCCCAGGCGCTGCTTGGCGCTGTTGGCCGTGCCGCTGCGCACTACCTCACGCAGCATGGTGTCGGCGATAAAGGCGGTGCGGGCATCCAGCACGCGTACCGCATCCGCGCCAGCGCGCTGGGGCTTGGTTTCGGAGAGCACATTGCCGCGCGCATCGACCACCTTCTGGATCAGATAGGGATTGACGCGGTAGCCGCCGTTGGCAAAGACCGAGTAGGCGCCAGCCATCTGCAGCGGGGTGACGCTGCCGGCGCCCAGCGCCATCGGCAGGTAAGCCGGGTGCTTGTCGGCGTCAAAGCCAAAGCGCGTGATGTAGTCTTGGGCGTACTGGGTGCCGATGGCGCGCAGGATGCGCACCGACACCAGGTTCTTGGACTTGGCCAGCGCGCGGCGCATGGTCATCGGGCCTTCGAACTTGCCGTCGTAGTTCTTCGGCTCCCACACCTGGCCGCCGTTGTCGCTGATCGAGAGCGGCGCGTCGTTGATCACGGTGGCGGGCGAGAATCCTTTTTCCAGTGCCGCCGAGTAGATGAACGGCTTGAAGCTCGATCCCGGCTGGCGCCAGGCTTGCGTCACATGGTTGAACTTGTTGCGGTTGAAATCGAAGCCGCCGACCATCGAGCGGATCTCGCCGTCTTCCGGATTGAGCGAGATAAAGGCCGCGGATACTTCAGGCAACTGCGTGACCGTCCACGCGCCTTTCTCGTCCTGCGTCACGCGGATGATCGCGCCCGGCCGGATCTTGGCCTTGGGCTGCGCGTTGGCCGCGAGCGACGGCGCGATGAATCGCAGCGCCTGGCCTTCGATGGTAGCGACTTCGCCCGACAGCAGCGTGGCCTGCACCTGCTTGGCGGTCACGCTGGTGACCACGGCCGAGCGCAGGTCGTCGCTGCCGGGGTGCTCCAGCAGTGCGTCGTCGATGGCCTGCTCGCGCTCGTCCGCGCTGGCGGGCAGGTCGATGAACGCCTCAGGCCCGCGGTAGCCGTGGCGGCGCTCGTAATTCATGATGCCCGAGCGCACGGCCTCATAGGCGGCGTCCTGGTCGGTCTTGTTGAGCGTGGTGTAGACGGTCAGGCCGCGGGTGTAGGTTTCCTCGCGGTATTGCGCATACATAAGCTGGCGCACGATTTCGGCGACGTACTCGGCATGCGTGGAGAACTCATTGCCTTCGCCGCGCACCTTCAGTTCTTCGTGGATAGCCTGGTCGTACTGCTCGGGTGTGAGGTAGCGCAGGTCGCGCATGCGCTGCAGGATGTATTCCTGGCGTACCTTGGCGCGCTTCGGGTTGACCACCGGGTTGTAGGCCGAGGGCGCCTTGGGCAGGCCGGCCAGCATGGCGGCCTCGGCCGGCGTCACGTCCTTGATCGACTTGCCGAAATACACACGTGCCGCGCTGGCGAAGCCATAGGCGCGCTGCCCCAGGTAGATCTGGTTCATGTAGAGCTCGAGGATCTGGTCCTTCGAGAGGTTGGCCTCGATCTTGTAGGCCAGCAGCATTTCATACAGCTTGCGGGTGTAGGTCTTCTCGCTGGAGAGGAAGAAGTTGCGCGCCACCTGCATGGTGATCGTGGACGCACCCTGCGACAGCCCGCCGCGCAGGTTGGCGAGCCCCGCGCGTAGCACGCCGACGAAGTCGACCCCGCCGTGTTCGTAGAACCGGTCATCCTCGATGGCCAGCACCGCCTTCTTCATCACATCGGGTATTTCGGTAATCGGCACGAAATTGCGCCGTTCCTCGCCGAATTCGCCAATCAGCACGTTATCCGCGGTATAGATCCGCAACGGAATCTTCGGCCGGTAGTCAGTGATGGTATCCAGCGATGGCAGGTTGGGCGCGGCCACCAGCAGCGCATATCCCACCAGCAGCGCCACCGCCACGATCCCGGCCACCAGCAGGCCCAGAGCCCAAAAGGTCAGCCGCATCCAGATCGGACGCCGGGCGGGTAGGGCAGGCTTTTGTTGTGCTGTGGCCATAAGGGAAATACCTAGTTAGAGGTGCCGGGATTATATCTCCCGGGATCCGCGGGGCCCGGCGCGTTGTGGCGTGCGCGCCGCTATCGCGCTGTTACAAGATGTAATGGGATTGAGATCTGCATGAAACGAAAAGATGAGCGGATCGGGGGAGGGGCAGGGCTACCGTGGGATTTTGGCAACGCTTTGCAAGGGGCGCTCATTAAAAGCAATCGTGGTCAAACCGGCACATTGCCAGCGCCCCGATTTTTGGTGAGAATCCACCAACCAAAAGAGCAAAACGTTTCATCCAAGAAACAATAAAGACTCGCCAAATTAGAGCAACCAAGCCAAGGCGAGTTCAACGGTCAGGGGGTCACCTTGCGGCGAGGTATCTTGTCGGGGTTGTTGCGCCGTACGACGGTCGGCGTGGACATCGGGTCGTCCAGCGTGAAGGTAGTCGAGCTGTCGGTAGGCAGCGGCAAGAACGACTATCGGCTGGAAAAATGCGCCAGCGAACTGCTGGATCGCAATGCCGTTGCCGATGGCAACGTGGTCAATATCGAAGCGGTGGGCATCGCCCTCAAGCGTGCACTCGGCAAGGCCGGGATTCGCACGAAAGAGGTCGTGCTGGGAGTGCCGTCGATGCTGACCGAATCGCAGACCGTCAGCCTGCCGGACAACCTGTCCGAGGATGAGCTTTACGTCCAGGTGGAATCCGAGGCGCATCGCCTCTATCCGCCGTCGCAGGCCGTCAATTTCGATTTTGCCGTGATCGGCCCCAGCGAAACCGAGGGGGGCATTGGCGTGCGCGTTACCGCCGCCAACAGCGATCGCGTGCAGGAACGCGTCACCGCGGCCGAAATGGCCGGGCTGAAGCCGCACGTGATGGACGTCGAGGAATACGCGGTACAGCGCTCCGTGGTGCAGATGCTGGGCGTATCGGCCGACATCAGCGCGACCGATGCCAAGGAGTTGCCCGTGGTGGCGGTGATCCACCTTGGCGGCAGCCGCTCCAAGGCGATCTTCTACCAAGGCTGGAAAGAACTCTACGAGCAATCGCTCAACAGCTACGGCGACCAGCTCACCCAGAGCGCCGCGCGCATGTTCACGCTGGACGCGCTCAAGGCCGAGATCAAGAAGCGCAAGAACACGTTGCCGGAATCCTGGCGTACCCAGCTGCTCGGTCCCTCCCTGGAGGCGCTGGCGGCGGAGGTGCATGGGGCCGTGCGCAACTTCCTGTCTGCTTCGAGCATCGGCCGGGTCGACGAGATCCTGCTCTCGGGCGGCCACGCCTCGCTGGTCGGCGTGCAGGCGGCCATCGAGCAACAGACCGAGATCACCACCACGCTGGCCAACCCGTTCGCGAACATGATGACAGCCGGAAAGGTCAACGAGCGCTATCTGCAGCGCGACCTGCCGGCCTATATCGTGAGCGCCGGGCTTGCGCTGCGCGGCCTGCAGTAAGCGAGCGAGGAAGCCGCATGCCTACCAATACGATCCCGACAGTCAATCTGCTGCCTTACCACGAAGCCCGCAAGGCATCGCGGCGCAAGAAGGTCTACACCCTGTTGGGCGGGGCCGCCGGCGCCGGCGCGCTGGTGGTGCTGCTGGGCGGCATGTACATCGATCACCGCATCGATGCCGTTGCCAGCTTGAACCAGGTGCTCACCGCCGAGAACAGCCGCATGGACGGGCAGATCCGAGAGGTCAATACGCTGCGCAAGGACATCGAAGGCCTGCTGCAGCGGCAGAAGGCCATCGAAGGCCTGCAGAACGAGCGCAACCGTCCCGTGCAACTGCTGGAGGAACTGGTGCGGCAGGTACCCGAAGGCGTCTACCTGACCACGCTCAAGCAGACCGGCGAGTCGTTCACCGTGAGCGGCGTCGCGCAGTCGAACGAGCGCGTCTCGGAGCTGCTGCGCAACCTCAGCCAGGTGCAGTGGCTGGACAAGGCCGAACTGGTCGAATCCAAGGCCGTGATGATGACCAATAATCTGCGTGAGCAGCGCCGCCTGTTCGATTTCTCGATGCGTTTCGCCTACCGTGCGGCTGAAGTGCCGGACGACGGCAAGAAGGGCAAATCCGGGCCGGCGGCCGCAAGCGCCGTCGTTGGCGGAAAGGGCTGACCATGGCACGTGATATCGAAATCTCGATGGCCACGCTGAACGACCTCGGCGCGCAGTTCCGTGGCCTCAACCTCAATGAGCCGGAAACCTGGCCAACCGCCCCGCGCCTGCTGTTCGCCGTGCTGGCGGCGGTGCTGGTGCTGGTGCTGGGCTGGCAGTTCTACTGGAGCGGCAAGCTCGACGACCTCGATCGCAAACATATCGAGCAGGACAGCCTGAAGCAGTCCTACCTGAGCAAGGTGGCGCAGGTGGCCAACCTGGACGCGCTGCGCAAGCAGAAGGCGGAAGTGGAGCAGCGCGTGGCCCTGGTCGAGCGCCAGTTGCCCAACAAGACGGAGATGGATGCACTGCTGGCCGACGTCAATCACGCCGGCGTGGCGCGTGGCCTGCAGTTCGAGCTGTTCAAGCCGCAGGCCGCCGTGATGAAGCCCTACTTTGCCGAGATCCCGGTCAACCTGAAAGTCACCGGGCGCTATCACGACGTGGCGCAGTTCAATGCCGACGTGGCTGCGCTTTCCCGCATCGTGTCAATGCAAGGGTTGCAGTTCACTACCGGCAAGGATGGTGGCCTGGCGATGGAAGCCGTGGCGATGGCCTATCGCGCGCTTGATCCCGATGAACAGGCGGCACAGCGCAAGGCGGAAGCCGCGGCGGCCAAGACGGCTGCGGGAGTGAAGAAATGATGCCTGTGATCCAGGCCCCGGGCCTGCGTGCCTGCGCTTGCGCGCTGATTGGCGCCGCGTTGCTGGCGGCCTGCGGCGGCAGCGAGGAAGACAGCCTGCGCCAGTGGATGGCGCAAGCCCAGGCGGCCAAGGTGCCGCCGCCGGCCCCGTTGCCCGAGCCCAAGCCCTATGCGCCGCGCGAGTACGCGGCGCGCAGCGCGCCTGAGCCGTTTGCCCAGAACAAGATCGGCGACCTTAACCGTGTGCTGTCCGAATCGCCGGAGTCCGGGCGGCGGCGAGAGCCGCTGGAGGATTACCCGCTGGAGAACTTCAAGATGCTGGGCGCCATGAAGAAGAGCGGCGAGACCTACGGCGTCGTGCAGGTAGATAACAAGATCCACCACGTCAAGGTGGGTCAGTATCTCGGCCAGAACTACGGCCGGGTGGTCCGCATCAGCGATCAGGAGATCGTGTTGCGCGAATTGGTCCGGGAAGGGGTAGCCGAGTGGAAAGAGAAAATCACCAGCCTGAAGCTGGAGGGGTCGGCATGATCATCGGTCGTTGGTACCGCGCGCTTGCTGGCGCCGCGGTGATGGTGCTGGTATTGGGCGCGCCGGCTGCGCAGGCGCAATCGACAACGGGCAATGCGGTCAAGCGCGTCGATGCCACGACGGTGGGCGAGCAGACTGTCTTCACAGTCGAGCTGCAGGGGCCGCCATCGCAGAAGCCGGCCGACTTCACTACGCAGAACCCGCCCAAGCTCGCCATCGATTTCATCGATACCGGCTTTGCGGCCGGACGGGCCCAGTACGACCTCGGCGGCAAGTTGCTCAAGAGCGCCAACGTGGTGCAGATCGGCGACCGCACCCGCGTCGTCCTCGACCTGACCCGCGTGGCGACCTATCGTACCGAAGTGCGCGGCAACCTGTTCGTGGTGATGCTCGACAACGTTGCCCAGACGGCACGGGCGGCGGTGCCGACGTTCGCCCCAAGTTCGGCGCAAGCGCCGCTGGCGCCGTCGAACCGGTCGACCGTGCGCAATATCGACTTCCGCCGTGGCCAGGATGGCGCGGGCAGGATCGTGGTGGACCTGTCGTCGCGGGATTCCGGCATCAATATCGCGCAGCAGGGCCAGAACGTCGTGGTCGATTTCCTCAATACGACATTGCCCGACAGCCTGCGGCGGCGCTATGACGTGACCGACTTCGGCACCCCCGTGCAGGGCATGCGGGCGAGCGAAAACAGCGGCAACACCCGCCTCACCATCGAGCCGCGCGGAAACTGGGAATACAGTTCCTACCAGACCGATACGCAGTTCGTGGTGGAGGTGCGCCCGGTCAAGGAAGATCCGGCCAAGCTGATCAGCGGCGCGGGCTTCCGCGGCGACCGGCTCTCGCTGAACTTCCAGAACATCGACATCCGCTCGCTGCTGCAGGTGTTTGCCGATTTCACCAACCTCAACATCATCACCAGCGAAAGCGTGCAGGGCAATCTGACGCTGCGCCTGAAGGATGTGCCGTGGGACCAGGCGCTGCAGATTGTGCTCGACGCCAAGGGCTTGGCCTCGCGCCGCAATGGCAATGTGCTGCTGGTTGCGCCCAAGGCGGAGCTGGCCACCAAGGAAAAACTCGAGCTCGAATCGCAGCAGCAGATCAACGACCTCGAGCCGATCCGCAGCCAGGTGTTCCAGCTCAACTACCAGCGCGCCGAGGACGTGCGGCGCATGCTGCTCGGGCTGGCCGCGGGCGGCGTCGGTGGCGGGGCGCTGGGCGGCGCGGGTGCGATCGGCGGGGTGGGTGGAGTGGGCGGCGCGGCGGCCAGCAACACGCGCATGCTGTCCAAGCGCGGCTCGCTGACAGCCGATCCCCGTACCAACCAGCTATTCGTGTCAGATATCGCGACCAAGCTGGAAGAGGTGCAGAGCTTCCTCGGCAAGATCGACATTCCGGTGCGCCAGGTGATCATCGAGGCGCGCATCGTCGAGGCCAATGACACTTTCAGCCGCAACCTGGGCGTCAGGCTGGGCTTTGCCTCCAAGACGGCTGGCGCCGGCTACGGCAACAACTACACCAATGTGGTCAGCCCGATCACGAACCCGCTCACGGGTGGCACCTGGGATAGCAGCCCGGCACTGAGCCTGCCGGCCGCAGCGATCAACGGCGTCAATCCGGGCTCGGTCGCGGTCAGCTTGTTCAGCAACACGGCCGGCCGTTTCCTGGCGCTGGAGCTGTCGGCGCTTGAGGCCGACGGGCGGGGCAAGATCATTTCCAGCCCGCGCGTGGTCACCGCCAACAATATCAAGGCACTGATCGAGCAAGGCACGGAACTGCCCTACCAGGCCGCCACTTCCAGCGGCGCCACCTCGGTGCAGTTCCGCAAAGCCAACCTGAAGCTGGAAGTGACGCCGCAGATCACGCCGGAAGGCAATGTCCTGCTGGACGTCGACGTCAACAAGGACAGCGTGGGTATCCAGACCACGTCGGGCTTCGCCATCGACACCAAGCACGTGCAGACGCAGGTGCTGGTCGAGAACGGCGGCACCGTGGTGATCGGCGGCATTTACAGCCAGACCGAGTCCAACAATGTGAACAAGGTGCCCCTGCTGGGCGACATCCCGATACTCGGCAACTTCTTCAAGGACAATGCCAAGGTCAATAACCGGACCGAGTTGCTGGTGTTCCTGACGCCGCGCGTGCTGAACGACAGCATGTCGCTGAAATAGCCCCGGCCGCGCCGGATGCAGTAGACTGACAGGCCGCATCGATCCGATGCGGCTTTTTTATTGCCCAGGCGGGCGAGCAGGCGCGAGGGTGCATGGCAGGCGCGCAAGGCGGGTCGCGAGGCGGGTTGCCTTGTGCCGATTGCGCCGCGCCACTTGCCCGCAGCGCCCCAACATAAGAAGATGATGCAGTTTCCTACCGCGAGGACCGGCCAGAGACCCGGCTCCCGCCCGACACGCCAGTGACATTCACCCGCCCGAACCTTTTCTTTGTTGGCCTGATGGGTGCCGGCAAGACCACCGTTGGCCGCACCGTGGCCCGGCGCCTGAACTACCCGTTCTTCGATTCGGACCACGAACTCGAGGCGCGTTGCGGCGTGCGTATTCCGATCATCTTCGAGCATGAGGGCGAGTCCGGCTTCCGGGACCGCGAGGCGTTGATGATCGACGAGCTGACCCAGCGGCACGGCATTGTGCTGGCGACCGGCGGCGGCGCGGTGCTGCGGCCCGAGAACCGCGCCCACCTGAAGGCTCGCGGCACCGTGGTCTACCTGCGCGCCAGCCCGCACGACCTGTGGCTGCGCACCAGGCACGACCGCAATCGCCCGCTGCTGCAGACCGAAGACCCCAAGGGGCGGCTTGAAGCGCTCTATGGCGAGCGCGACCCGCTTTACCGCGAGGTGGCGGATTTCATCATCGAAACCGGCAAGCCTTCGGTGGCGCAGCTTGCTAATATGGTGTTGATGCAACTTGAGATGGCCGGTTTTGCCGTTGCCGCCGAGGAGCCCGAAGAGGGCGACGGCGCGTGCGCGGACAATCTTCCGGCGCAGGACCAGAAACACGATGATCACCCTTGAAGTCAGCCTTGGGGAGCGCAGCTACCCCATCCACATCGGTACCGGCCTGCTCGATCAGGTCGAATTGTTCCGTCCCCATGTACGTGGCCAGCACGCTGTTATCGTCACCAATGAGACGGTGGGGCCGCTTTACGCCGCCCGGGTCGAGGCCACCCTGGCGGCGCTTGGCAAGACCGTGCGCACCGTCACCCTGCCCGACGGCGAAGCCTTCAAGCAGTGGGAAACGCTCAACCTGATCTTCGACGCGCTGCTGACGGCGGGTGCCGACCGCAAGACCACGCTGATCGCCCTTGGCGGCGGCGTGGTGGGCGATATGACCGGGTTTGCCGCGGCCTGCTACATGCGTGGCGTGCCTTTCGTGCAGGTGCCCACCACGTTGCTGGCCCAGGTGGATTCCTCGGTGGGCGGCAAGACCGGCATCAACCACCCGCTGGGCAAGAACATGATCGGCGCCTTCCACCAGCCCAACGCGGTGATCGCCGATATCGACACGCTGCGTACGCTGCCCGCGCGCGAACTGGCGGCCGGCTTGGCCGAGGTGATCAAGCACGGCGCGATGGCCGATGCCGAGTACTTCGGCTGGATCGAACGTAATATCCGCGCGCTCAATGCCTGCGACCCGGACACCATGGCGCTGGCGGTGAAGCGTTCCTGCGAGATCAAGGCCGCGGTGGTGGCCCAGGACGAACGCGAGGGCGGCCTGCGCGCCATGCTCAATTTCGGCCACACCTTCGGCCATGCCATTGAGGCAGGCCTGGGCTACGGCGAGTGGCTGCATGGCGAGGCGGTGGGGTGCGGCATGGTGATGGCGGCGGACCTGTCGCACCGGCTCGGCTTTATCGACACCGAAACGCGCGCCCGCGTAGTGCAGCTCACGCGCGCCGCAATGCTGCCGGTGGTGGCGCCGGAACTCGGCACCGACCGCTACATCGAACTGATGAAAGTGGACAAGAAGGCGGAAGCTGGCAGCATCAAGTTCATCCTGCTGAGGAAGCTTGGCGAAGCCTTCATTACCACCGTGCCGGATCCTGACCTGCGCGCTACGCTGCAGCACGCGGTGCTCAGGCCGCCTACCGAGGCGCCGGTCGCCTGACGCGATCGGTTGTGCCTTGCAACCCCGGCCGGACGGCGCGTAGCCGCCCGGCCGGATGCCTGACCGGATTGCCGCATGACCGACCTCGAAAGCCACCTCGCTCCCTATGCCGCCCGCTCCGCGCAGACCCTTGGGCGGGCGCATCTCGAAGCGGCTTCGTCTTCGCGCACGGAGTTCCAGCGCGACCGCGACCGCGTTATCCACAGCACAGCCTTCCGGCGGCTCGAGTACAAGACGCAGGTCTTCGTCAACCATGAGGGTGATCTGTTCCGTACCCGGCTAACCCATAGCCTGGAAGTCGCGCAGATCGCCCGCTCGATTGCGCGCAACCTGCGCCTGAACGAAGACCTGGTCGAGGCCATCTCGCTGGCGCATGACCTGGGGCACACGCCTTTCGGCCATGCCGGCCAGGACGCACTGAACAATTGCATGAAGAACCATGGCGGCTTCGAACACAACCTGCAGAGCCTGCTGGTGGTGGACGAGTTGGAAGAGCGCTATGGCGGGTTCAACGGGCTAAACCTGACCTTCGAGACCCGCGAGGGCGTGCTCAAGCACTGCTCGCGCGTCAATGCCTCGGCGCTGGGCGAACTGGGCCGGCGTTTCCTGGAGGGCACCCAGCCTTCGCTGGAGGCGCAACTGGCCAACCTGGCCGATGAGATCGCCTACAACAACCACGATATCGACGACGGCCTGCGCTCCGGCCTGCTCACGCTCGAGCAGATGGACGAAGTACCGATGTGGGGGCGCCACCGGGCCGAGGCGATGGCGGCGTTTCCCGGCATCAACGGGCGGCGCGTCATTAACGAAACGGTCCGGCGCATGATCAACACCCTGATCGTCGACCTGATCGAAACCACCAGCCAGAATATTGCCGCCGCCAACCCGCGCAACATTGACGCGGTAAGGGCCGCCGGCCCGCTGGTGGCCTTCAGCCCGGCAGTGCGCGAGGAAGCGGCGGCGCTCAAGCGTTTCCTGTTCCGCCATCTGTACCGCCACTACCTCGTGATGCGCATGTCCTCCAAGGCGCACCGCATCATCACCGACCTGTTCGACGCCTTCATGGCGGATCCGCGCCTGTTGCCGCCGCAGTACCAGGCCGGGCAGGGGCGCGACCAGTCTCGCCTGATCTCGCATTACATCGCCGGCATGACCGACCGCTATGCGATTCGCGAGCACCGCCGCATTTTTGCGGTTGACGAGGGGAACTAGGCAGCCATAAACGGCGGGGAAATTGGGGACGGATCAGGCGGCGACTAGGCTATCATCGGGTATGGCATCCGCTTGAGCCATTCATCCGGTGATCGCTGGTCACCGATTCTCCTCGCTCACCATGGCCCGACTTCCTCGTTTTTCCCCGGCGTCGCTGCCGGCGCTTGTGTTGCAACGCGGCAACAATCGCCAGCCGATCTTCCTTGGCGCCGACGATCGCCCGCACTACCTCGACTGCCTGCGGATGGCCGCGCGCGAGCACGATCTGGCGATCCACGCCTACGCCTTGCGGCCAAATCATGTTCACCTCGTGGCAACCCCTCGCCATGCCGACTCGCTCAGCCTGACCATGCAGGCGGTCGGGCGCCGCTACGCGCGCCATTTCAACCGGGTTGCCGGCCGCACGGGCACGCTGTGGGATGGCCGCTTCCGTTCGGCGGTGTTCGATCCCGCGGCCTGGATGTTGCCCGCGATGCTGTATGTGGAGGGTAACGCCGTGCGCGCGGGCGAAGTGAGTTCGCCCGAAGGTGACCGCTGGAGCAGCTATCGCCACCACGCCGGCATCGAAGCCAGCCCATTTGTGAGCGATCACTCTGCATACTGGGCGCTGGGCAATACGCCATTCGAGCGCCAGTCGAATTACCGCTCCGTGACTGCCGAGGGCTTGTCCTCGATGACGCTGGCCACGCTGCGCAGCCATGCGCATAGCGGCTGGCCCCTGGGCGATGCGGCCTTCCTCGCCCAACTGGAGCGCCAGGGTGGGCGGCGCGTGCATCAGTTGCCCAAGGGAAGGCCGGTGGGCCGCTCGGCGGCCGCCAGGGAGGCAGAGCCGGACTCGATCTAAGGTCGGCCGCCGCCACGTGCGGCGGAGTCATCACCTACAGCAACAGCGCATCACAAATCGTCGTTGCAATGCACCAGGATTAATCTGTCCCCAAATAAAGACCATCCCTGAAGTGGTGCGAGATTAATTATGTTCTGACCCCATTTAAAAATTTTGCGGGACGGGTACGATTCTTTTATAGTTCCTCCACCCACATTCATTGTGCGGCGCGTCACGCCTGTGTACGCCGCTGCGGCCCCGCTGTCTCTCTCGTTGCCCCGATCCCGGTTTACGACCGGCCCCGGTGGAAGAGTGCGGTTCCCGTTCCGGTCTGCCTTGCTGGCTGCGCAGCCCTCACCGGAATCAAGCCCGTGGACCAATCGCAATCCCAATCGAAGCCAACGATGGCCCAAGCGCAGGCCGCAGAGTCTGCCGCCGCGTACGCGCCTGCCTCGCGTCCCCAAGCCCAGGGCATGTACGACCCCGCCAATGAAAAAGATGCCTGCGGCGTCGGCATGGTCGCCCACATCAAGGGCAAGAAGAGCCACGAGATCGTCCAGCAAGGCCTGAAGATCCTGGAAAACCTGGACCACCGGGGCGCGGTTGGCGCCGATGCGCTGATGGGCGACGGTGCCGGTATCCTGATCCAGATCCCGGACCAGTTCTACCGCGAGGAAATGGCCAAGCAGGGCGTGACCCTGCCGCCGTCCGGCGAGTACGGCGTGGGCATGATCTTCCTGCCGAAGGAACACGCATCCCGCCTGGCTTGCGAGCAAGAGCTCGAGCGCACCGTGCGCCTGGAAGGCCAGGTCGTGCTGGGCTGGCGCGATGTGCCGGTGGATGCCGCCATGCCGATGTCGCCGACGGTGCGCACCACCGAGCCGGTGATCCGCCAGATCTTCATCGGTCGCGGCCGCGACATCATGACCACGGACGCACTGGAACGTAAGCTCTATGTGATCCGCAAGACCGCCAGCCACGCCATCCAGGCGCTCAAGCTCAAGCACGGCAAGGAATACTTCGTGCCGTCGATGTCGGCGCGCACGGTGGTGTACAAGGGTCTGCTGCTGGCCAACCAGGTCGGCGAATACTATCTCGACCTGCAGGACCCGCGTGCCGTGTCGGCGCTGGCCCTGGTGCACCAGCGCTTCTCCACCAACACCTTCCCGGCCTGGGAACTGGCCCACCCGTATCGCATGGTCGCCCACAACGGCGAAATCAACACGGTCAAGGGCAATGTGAACTGGGTCAACGCACGTACCGGCGCGATCTCGTCGCCGGTGCTGGGCGACGACCTGCCCAAGCTGTGGCCGCTGATCTACCCCGGCCAGTCGGATACCGCATCGTTCGACAATTGCCTCGAACTGCTGACGATGGCGGGCTACCCGCTCGTCCACGCGATGATGATGATGATCCCGGAAGCCTGGGAACAGCACACGCTGATGGACGACAACCGCCGCGCCTTCTACGAATACCACGCCGCCATGATGGAGCCGTGGGACGGCCCCGCCGCAATCTGCTTCACCGATGGCCGCCAGATCGGCGCCACGCTGGACCGTAACGGCCTGCGCCCGGCGCGTTTCTATGTGACCGAGGACGACATTGTGGTGCTGGCGTCGGAAGCCGGCGTGCTGCCGTTCCCCGAGTCGCGCATCGTGCAAAAGTGGCGCCTGCAGCCGGGCAAGATGTTCCTGATCGACATGGAGCAAGGCCGCATCATCGACGACAAGGAACTCAAGGACAACCTGGCCAACGCCAAGCCCTACAAGAGCTGGATCGACGCCGTGCGCATCAAGCTCGACGAGCTCGACGCCAAGCCCGAGGACGTGGCCGCCGAGAAGAAGCCCGACGCGCGCCTGCTGGATCGCCAGCAAGCCTTCGGCTACACCCAGGAAGACGTCAAGTTCCTGATGGCGCCGATGGCGCTGGCCGGCGAGGAAGCCACCGGTTCGATGGGCAATGACAGCCCGCTGGCCGTGCTGTCGTCCAAGAACAAGACGCTGTACCACTACTTCAAGCAGCTGTTCGCCCAGGTCACCAACCCGCCGATCGACCCGATCCGCGAGAACATGGTGATGTCGCTGGTGTCCTTCATCGGACCCAAGCCCAACCTGCTCGAGCTGAACAACATCAACCCGCCGATGCGCCTCGAAGTGTCCCAGCCTGTGCTGGACTTCAAGGACATCGCCAAGATCCGCAACATCGAGCACTACACCGGCGGCAAGTTCCGTTCGTACGAGCTGAACATCTGCTATCCGAAGGCATGGGGCAAGGAAGGCATCGAAGCCCGCCTGGCCTCGCTGTGTGCGGAAGCCGTGGACGCGGTGCGTTCGGGCTACAACATCCTGATCGTGTCGGACCGCCGCGTCGATGCGGATCACGTGGCGATTCCCGCGCTGCTGGCCACGTCGGCCATTCATCACCACCTGGTGGACAAGGGCCTGCGCACCTCGGCTGGCCTGGTGGTGGAAACCGGCACGGCGCGCGAAGTGCACCACTTCGCATTGCTGGCCGGCTACGGCGCGGAAGCCGTGCACCCGTACCTGGCGATGGAAACGCTGGCCGACATGGCGCAAGGCTTGTCCGGCGACCTGTCGCCCGAGAAGGCGGTCAAGAACTTCGTCAAGGCGGTCGGCAAGGGCCTGCAGAAGGTGATGTCCAAGATGGGCATCTCCACCTATATGTCGTACACCGGCGCGCAGATCTTCGAAGCCATCGGCCTGTCGCGCGAACTGGTGCAGAAGTATTTCCACGGTACCGCATCGAATGTCGAAGGCATCGGCATCTTCGAGGTGGCCGAGGAAGCGCTGCGCCTGCACCAGGACGCCTTTGGCGACAACCCGGTGCTGGACACCATGCTCGACACCGGCGGCGAGTATGCCTACCGTGTGCGTGGCGAAGAGCACATGTGGACCCCGGATTCGGTGGCCAAGCTGCAGCACGCCGTGCGTGCCGACGACGGCAAGGGCGCGTACCAGACGTACAAGGAATACGCCAACATCATCAACGACCAGAGCCGCCGTCACATGACGCTGCGCGGCCTGTTCGAGTTCAAGGTTGATCCGGCGCGCGCCATTCCGCTGGAAGAAGTGGAATCGGCCAAGGACATCGTCAAGCGCTTCGCGACCGGCGCCATGTCGCTGGGCTCGATCTCCACCGAGGCGCACACCACGCTGGCCGTGGCGATGAACCGCATCGGCGGCAAGTCCAACACCGGCGAAGGTGGCGAGGACGAGAAGCGCTACCGCAACGAACTGCGCGGCATCCCCATCAAGAAGGGCGACACCCTGCAGGGCCTGCTGGGCTCCGAAGCCGTGGTGCGCGACCTGGAACTGGAGGCCGGCGACTCGCTGCGCTCGAAGATCAAGCAGGTGGCCTCCGGCCGTTTCGGCGTGACCGCCGAGTACCTGGCTTCGGCAGACCAGATCCAGATCAAGATGGCGCAGGGCGCCAAGCCCGGCGAAGGAGGCCAGCTGCCCGGCCACAAGGTCTCGGACTACATCGGCAAGCTGCGTTACTCGGTGCCGGGCGTTGGCCTGATCTCGCCGCCGCCGCACCATGACATCTACTCGATCGAGGATCTGGCACAGCTGATCCACGACCTGAAGAACGTCAACCCGGCATCCGATATCTCCGTCAAGCTGGTGTCGGAAGTGGGCGTGGGCACCGTGGCCGCGGGCGTGGCCAAGGCCAAGGCGGATCACGTCGTGATCGCCGGCCATGATGGCGGCACCGGCGCTTCGCCGTGGTCGTCGATCAAGCACGCCGGCACGCCTTGGGAGCTCGGCTTGTCCGAGACGCAGCAGACGCTGATGCTCAACGGTCTGCGCAACCGCATCCGCGTGCAGGCCGACGGCCAGATGAAGACTGGCCGCGACGTCGTCATCGGCGCGCTGCTGGGCGCTGACGAGTTCGGCTTCGCCACCGCGCCGCTGGTGGCCGAAGGCTGCATCATGATGCGCAAGTGCCACCTGAACACCTGCCCGGTGGGCGTGGCCACGCAGGATCCGGTGCTGCGCAAGAAATTCCAGGGCAAGCCCGAGCATGTGGTGAACTTCTTCTTCTTCGTTGCCGAGGAAGCCCGCGAGATCATGGCGCAACTGGGTATCCGCACCTTCGACGAACTGATCGGCCGTGCCGACCTGCTCGACACCAAGCCGGCCATCGAGCACTGGAAGGCGCGCGGCCTCGATTTTTCGCGCATCTTCTACCAGGTGCCGTTCCCGGCCGAGCTGCCGCGTTTCCACACCGATGGGCAGGACCACGGCCTGTCGGTCGAAGCCGGCAAGGCGCTCGACCATGTGCTGATCGCCAAGGCCCGCCTGGCCATCGACAAGGGTGAGCGCGTGTCGTTCATCCAGCCGGTGAAGAATGTCAACCGCACCGTCGGCGCGATGCTCTCGGGCGTGGTGGCCAAGCAGTACGGCCACGAAGGCCTGCCTGACGACACCATCCACATCCAGTTGCAAGGCACCGCCGGCCAGTCCTTCGGCGCCTTCCTGGCGCATGGCATCACGCTGGACCTGGTGGGCGACGGCAACGACTACGTGGGCAAGGGCCTGTCGGGCGGCCGCGTGATCGTGCGCGCTCCGCACGAGTTTCGTGGCGATCCGACCCGCAACATCATCGTGGGCAACACCGTGCTTTACGGCGCGATTGCCGGCGAAGCCTTCTTCAACGGCGTGGCAGGCGAACGCTTCGCGGTGCGCAACTCGGGCGCGTCCGCAGTGGTGGAAGGCACCGGCGACCATGGCTGCGAGTACATGACCGGCGGTACCGTGGTGGTGCTGGGCGGCACCGGACGCAACTTCGCGGCCGGCATGTCGGGCGGCATGGCCTACGTCTATGACGAGGACGGCCTGTTCGACAAGCGCTGCAACACCTCGATGGTGGCACTGGAAACGGTGCTCGCCGCGGCGGACCAGGAGAAGGGCCAGTCCCCGGCCTCCTGGCACAAGGTGGACGGCCAGCGCCAGCTCGACGAAGTCATCCTCAAGGGCCTGATCGAGCAGCACTTCCGCTTCACGGGTTCCGAGCGCGCCAAGGCGTTGCTGGCCGACTGGGCTACCTCGCGCCGCAAGTTCGTCAAGGTCTTCCCGACCGAGTACAAGCGCGCGCTGGGCGAAATGTACGCCAAGGAGCAGGAAGCGAAGGATAGCGACCGTATCGCAGCCTAAGCCGGCCCGGGCGGCGAGCCCGACCAAGCATGAGCGGCGGCGCATCGGCGCCGCCGGCCTCACAAGATACTGACCTCACAGCGGGACCGGCGCGAGCGCCGGTCCCGCCCAGCAAGACCAAGGACGCAACATGGGTAAGGCGACTGGCTTTCTCGAATTTCCGCGCCAGAATGAAGGTTACGAGCCCGTAGCCAAGCGCGTGAAGCACTACAAGGAATTCGTTTTCGCGCTGTCCGACAGCGAAGCGAAGATCCAGGGCGCGCGCTGCATGGACTGCGGCATTCCGTTCTGCAACAACGGCTGCCCGGTCAATAACATCATTCCCGACTTCAACGACCTGGTGTATCGCCAGGACTGGAAGTCGGCCATCGAGGTGCTGCACCAGACCAACAACTTCCCCGAGTTCACGGGCCGCATCTGCCCGGCACCGTGCGAGGCCGCCTGCACGCTGGGCATCAATGAAGCACCGGTCGGCATCAAGTCGATCGAGCACGCCATCATCGACAAGGCCTGGGAAGAAGGCTGGGTTGCCCCGCAGCCGCCCAAGCACAAGACCGGCAAAACCGTTGCGGTGGTCGGTTCCGGCCCCGCCGGCATGGCCGTTGCCCAACAGCTGGCGCGCGCCGGCCACGACGTGACGGTGTTCGAGAAGAACGATCGCATCGGTGGCCTGCTGCGCTACGGCATCCCCGACTTCAAGCTGGAAAAGTGGCTGATCGACCGCCGCATGGAGCAGATGCAGGCCGAAGGCGTGACCTTCCGCGCCGGCGTGATGGTGACCGACGGCGAATTGCCGGCCGGCATCAAGAACTATGCGCGTGAGACCATTTCGGCACAGGCGCTGCAAGACCAGTTCGACGCCGTCGTGCTGGCGGGCGGCTCCGAAGTGCCGCGCGATCTGCCGGTTCCCGGCCGCGACCTGTCCGGTATTCACTACGCGCTGGAATTCCTGATCCCGCAGAACAAGGAAGTGGCTGGCGACGCGCCCAACGAGATCCGTGCCGAAGGCAAGCACGTCATCGTGATCGGCGGCGGCGATACCGGCTCCGACTGCGTGGGCACCTCGAACCGCCACGGCGCCGAATCGGTCGTCCAGTTCGAACTGCTGCCGCAGCCGCCGGAAGAGGAAAACAAGCCGCTGGTGTGGCCGTACTGGCCGATCAAGCTGCGCACCTCGTCGTCGCACGATGAAGGCTGCGATCGCGACTGGTCGGTTGCTACCAAGGAATTCATCGGCGAGAACGGCAAGATCACCGCGCTCAAGGCCTGCCGCGTCGAGTGGAAGGACGGCAAGATGCAGGAAGTGCCGGACAGCGAGTTCATCCTCAAGGCTGACCTCGTACTGCTGGCGATGGGCTTCACCAACCCGGTGGGCTCGCTGCTGAGCGCCTTCGGGGTGGACACCGACGCTCGCAAGAACGCCCGTGCCGCCACGGAAGGCGAGCGCGCGTACCACACCAACGTGCCCAAGGTGTTCGCCGCTGGCGACGTGCGCCGCGGCCAGTCGCTGGTGGTGTGGGCGATCCGCGAAGGCCGCCAGGCCGCGCGTTCGGTCGATGCCTTCCTGATGGGACACTCCGAGCTGCCGCGCTAAGGCGCTGCTCTCGTTGCAAAACCCGCCCCGCGCAAGCCGGGCGGGTTTTTTTTATTGGCGTCCGGTCAGGCCGGCTGCAGGGCGCGGCCCATCAGCACGGCGTCGGCGCCATAGGCCGACAGCTTGGCGTCGAATGCGTCGTCAGCCGAGGCAATTTTTTCGTACCCGAGTCTGCGCCACCACGGTGCTGCCGATTGCACGGCGACCAGCCGCGACGAGCGCAGCCCGGCGTCCAGCGCCGCCGCGCGGGCGGCTACGTAAAGTCCCTGAGCCAGACCCTTGCCCTGGCCGGCAGGCGCCACCGCCATATCGTGCACAAACCAGGTGAGTGCCGCAGCCGGCTCGGCTGGAGCCCGCCCGGACTCATCACTCCACGCCCAGTGAGGTTCCAGGACGCCGTCGAGCGGTGGCAGGCTGTCCTGCGGCCACATATGGGTAAACAGATAAGCTGCCAGCGTCTCGTTCCGTCCGGCGCGCGCCGCCACCCAGCAGGTGGCCGGCGACAGCGTCAGCCGGCTGGCCAGGGCGGCGCCGGATTCGAGCAGCATGCCGCGATAGCACTGGGCCTGGATTTCCAGCACGGCGGGCAGGTCGGTGGGCCGCATGGGCCGGAGAATGCATTCGCTCATGGCCGGCGATTATAGGGGGCGTTGCGTGCCGAAGGCACGGCGATGCCGCACTCGACACGCCGCAAACCGCCGGAGCAGGGTGCTGCCGGACGGCCCGGCCACTCTCGAGGCTGGCCATGCGTCAGTGTGCCGGAGCCGGCCGGGAAGCTGCGGCATGCCCTCCCCACAGGGTTGTCCCGGCTATGGTTAACGTGGTCTGTGCGGCTCTAGGCAATCTTCGTAGAATGACCTGACAATTAAATCAAAGACTGCCTCGCTAACCCCCTTTTCAGCCGATAGAGATGTCACCGGCAATGCCTGTGGCCCGGAGGAATTGATGTCCGAAGTGCGCATTTTTTCGCGGCTTTGGCGAGGTAAGGCGATGTTGCTTCACCCCGCTGCAAAGCCGGCTGGTCAGCAGCCCCACTTGCGTGCCAGGCATCCGCTGTTTGTTTCGCCTGTTTTTTGCTTCCCTTGGCAGGGGATGGCATCGCGCGTCGCGTCCCGGATCCGGGTCTTCGCGCTGCTTTGCCTCGCCGGCCTGGTGGCCGGCACCGGCGGCCCCGTCCAGGCGCGGCCGGCAACCCCACAGGCAACCCCGACTCAAACCGCATTCACCCGCCCCATATCGTTTCCTGTCCGGCCGATCCGCCTGATCGTGCCCTTTCCCGCCGGCGGCGTGCCGGACGCCGTGGCGCGCTTGCTGGCCGAGCGGCTGGCGGTACGCCTCGGCGTGCCGGTCGATGTCGATAACCGGCCCGGCGCGGGCGGCACCACAGCGGGCGACGTGGTGGCCAAGGCGAGTTCCGACGGGCATACCTTGCTGTTCCACCAGGCCACCATGCTGATCCAGCCCGGCCTGGAGCCCGTGCCCTACGACGTGGTGCGCGACTTCACGCCGGTGGCGCGCGTGGCCACCATGCCGCTGTTCCTCGTGATCGATGCGCGTCTGCCGATGCGCACGCCGCAGCAATGGCTGACGGCGGTCAATGCCAACCCCGCCTCCTACAGTTATGGCTCCGGCCAGGCCGGTAGCCCTTCGCACCTCTATGCCCAATACGCCGTGCACGGCGTCCCCAACGGGGTGCCGCTGGTTATAGCCAAGGGCGAGGGAGCCGTGGTGCAAGAGATGCTTGCCGGACGCATCAGCGCCTGTTTTTGCTCGTTTGCATCGGTACAGGCACACGTCAAGAATGGCAACCTGCGCCTGCTTGGCGTGACTGGTGTGGTGCGTTCACAAGTTGCGCCCGCGGTGCCCACCCTGCAGGAATCCGGGCTGGACGGCTACGGGGCGGGAGCCTGGTATGGCGTCATTGCCCCGGCCAAGACGCCGCATGCCATCGTGGCGCGGATCGCCAGCGAACTGGACGCGGTGATGGGCGAACGCGAAGTCCGGGATCGCTTGCTGGCGGCCGGCCTGACGCCGTTGCGGGACTCGCCCGAAGCGTTCGCCACAGCGATTCGCTCGGAGTCGATCCAGTGGCAGGTGATTCTTCGGCAGGCGGGCGGGCCAACCGAACCCTAGGTGGCGCCTGGTCTGGCGCCGGCACACGTCAAATGTGATGAAACAATTATTTGCGATCCATCGATGTGGATTGCGGCACACTGGCGCGGGCGCCGCTAGGTAGTAGCCCTTATAATGGCGGACCGCCTAACACGGTGCCAACGTGACCGATTCCGCCTCAAACCTCGTCGAGCTCCAGTCTGTCGATTTTGCCTACACGGCGAATGGCAAGCCTATCCTGTCGGGCCTTAGCATGCGCTTCCCGCGCGGCAAGGTGGTGGCCGTCATGGGCGGCTCGGGCTGCGGCAAAACCACCGTGATGCGCCTGATCGGCGGTCAGGTCCGCCCGCAGAAGGGACAAGTGCTCTTCAACGGCGCCAATATTCCCGCCCTGGACCGCCATGACCTCTATGCCGTGCGGCGCCAGATGGGCATGCTGTTCCAGTTTGGCGCCTTGTTCACCGATCTCTCCGTGTTCGACAACGTTGCCTTCCCGTTGCGCGAACATACGGACTTGCCGGAGTCGATGATCCGCGACCTGGTGCTGATGAAGCTCAACGCCGTCGGCCTGCGCGGCGCGCGCGAACTGATGCCCTCGGAGATCTCCGGCGGCATGGCGCGCCGGGTTGCACTGGCGCGCGCGATCGCGCTCGATCCCGCCCTGTTGATGTATGACGAGCCCTTCGCGGGACTCGACCCGATCTCGCTGGGCCTGACCGCGCGCCTGATCCGCAGCCTGAATGACGCGCTTGGCGCCACCACCATCATCGTGTCGCACGACGTCAACGAGACCTTCCTGATCGCCGACTACGTCTATTTCATCGCCAACGGCCGCATTGCCGCCGAAGGCGAGCCCGAGGCCCTGCGCGCTTCGTCGGATCCCTTCGTGCACCAGTTCGTCCACGCCGAGCCCGACGGGCCAGTGCCCTTCCACTATCCGGGCCCGTCGCTGGCCGAGGACTTCGCGAGCGGGGCGGGGCGATGATAGGGTTCTTCACAAGCATCGGCTCTGCCGTGCGGCAGTCGGTCATCGGCCTCGGTCATGCCACCCGCATGTTCTTCACAGTGCTGGCGATGTCGCCGGCGCTGCTGCGACGCTTCCGGCTGGTAAGCGACCAGATTTTCTTCGTCGGCAACCTGTCGCTGGTGATCATCGCGGTATCGGGGTTATTTGTCGGCTTCGTGCTGGGATTGCAGGGTTATTACACATTAAATCGCTATGGTTCCGAGCAGGCACTCGGCCTGCTCGTGGCCCTGTCGCTGGTGCGCGAACTGGGTCCGGTGGTGACGGCGCTGTTGTTCGCCGGCCGCGCCGGTACCTCGCTCACGGCCGAAATCGGCCTGATGAAGGCCGGCGAACAGCTCACGGCCATGGAAATGATGGCGGTCAATCCGCTGCAGCGCGTGATCGCGCCGCGCTTCTGGGCTGGCGTGGTGGCGATGCCGGTCCTGGCGGCGATTTTCAGTGCCGTCGGTATCCTCGGCGGCTATGTGGTCGGCGTGCAGATGATCGGCGTGGATGCGGGCGCGTTCTGGTCGCAGATGCAGAACGGGGTTGACGTTCGGAATGACGTGCTGAACGGCGTCATAAAGAGCTTCATTTTTGGCGTCGCGGTGACGTTTATAGCGCTGTACCAGGGCTATCAGGCCAAGCCCACGCCGGAAGGTGTGTCGCGCGCCACCACGCGTACCGTCGTGATTGCCTCGCTGGCCGTGCTGGCGCTGGATTTCCTGCTGACTGCGCTGATGTTCAGCTGACCTGCCGGTGCGGTCGTCGGAGCCGGAGTACTTGAAGAAGAGACGCAGATGAAAAGAAATACACTCGATTTCTGGGTTGGGCTGTTTGTTGTGGCGGGTTTCGTGGCACTGCTGTTCCTGGCGCTGAAGGCCGGCAACATGAGCTCGCTGTCGTTCCAGGAGACCTACTCGGTGCAGGCGCGCTTCGACAATATTGGCGGCCTGAAGCCGCGCGCCCCGGTGAAGAGCGCCGGCGTGGTGGTGGGGCGGGTGGCCGACATCCGCTTCGACGACAAGACCTACCAGGCGACCGTGACGGTCAACCTGGAAAAGCGCTACCAGTTCCCCAAGGACACTTCGGCCAAAATCCTGACCTCCGGCTTGCTGGGCGAGCAATACCTGGGTCTTGAGGCGGGTGGCGATTCCGCCATGCTGGCCGAGGGTTCGCGCATCACAATGACGCAATCGGCCGTGGTGCTGGAAAACCTGATCGGGCAGTTCTTGTATAACAAGGCCGCCGACGCCGGTGCCGGCGGCAACAACGCTGGCGGGGGTGCCGCGGGCGCCGCCAGCGGTGCGGCAGGGGGGCTGAAATGAATGGCAACCGAGCCGCCGCGCGCTGGTGCGCGGGGCGAAATTGGTTGCTGGCAGTGTTGGCAGCGGGTTTGATGGCAGGTTGCGCGAGCGGCCCGACCGCCAACCCGAAAGATCCCCTCGAACCCTTCAACCGGGAAGTCTTCAAGATCAACGACGACTTCGACAAGGGCGTGTTGCGCCCGGTCGCCGAGTTGTACACTGACTTCATTCCGTCGCCGATCCGTACCGGGATAGACAACGCTTTCTCCAACGTCAGCGACGTCTACTCGGCTGTCAACAACCTGCTGCAGGGCAAGCCCGCCCGCGCCGTGGAAGACACCATGCGCGTGGCCATGAACAGTGTGCTGGGTATCGGCGGCCTGATTGACATCGCTACCCCTGCCGGGCTGCCCAAATACAAGGAAGACTTCGGGCAGACGCTGGGCGTATGGGGCGTGCCGGCCGGACCTTACCTGGTGCTGCCGCTTTTCGGGCCGAGTTCGGTGCGCGATACCGCAGGCATGCTGGTGGACCGCCAGATCGATCCGTCGGCGTACCTCGATCCCGTCTGGCTTCGCAACTCGCTGTTCGGGGTGCGTGTCGTCAACACCCGGGCCTCGCTGCTCGGCGCCTCCGGCCTGATCGAGATGGCGGCGCTCGACAAATATGCGTTCCTGCGCGACGCCTACCTGCAGCGCCGCGAGTACCAGATCTATGATGGCAACCCGCCGGAGAGCGACGACACCGCGCCGGCAAGCGAGCCGTCCGACACCAGGCAGGAAAACCAGACGCTGCCCACGCCACCGGTGCAGATGCCGGGCGGCATTCGCTTTGGCCGTTGAGTATGTCTGGCCGCGCGCGTGTCATGGCTGTGAGCGGTGCAACAAATTATGTAAATGTGGCGTCGGAGTTCCTGGCGCTGCGAACTCCCCCGGCTCGCCCGAACTCCAACTCGGCGCGTGACCATTACCGGCCTTGATGCCGGGACACGCAAGGTTGCCGTAGCCCGGTGACCGGTGCGTTCGATTGATAAGGACAAAATGATGCTGAAGCGACTCTTGCTGCCTTTTCTTACCGTGGTTGCCTTTGCCGGTGCCGCCCATGCCCAAACGCAGGATGCCAGCACGCCCGATGGCCTGGTCAAGGCCGTGGTCGGCGACGTGATGGCCTCCGTCAAGGCGGACAAGGACATGCAGGCCGGGAATATCACCAAGATCTCCGCGCTGGTGGAGCAGAAGATCCTCCCCAACGCGAACTTCCAGAAGACCACGCAGATCGCCATGGGCCGTAACTGGTCCAAGGCTACGCCGGAGCAGCAAAAGCAGATTGCCGACGAGTTCAAGACGCTGCTGATCCGTACCTACTCCGGCGCCATCGCGCAGATTCGCGACCAGACCGTGCAGTTCCGCCCGTACCGCGGCAGCCCGGAGGATACCGACGCCACCATCCGCACCCAGGTCATCAACAAGGGGGAGCCGATCCAGCTGGACTACCGCCTGGAAAAGACACCGCAAGGCTGGAAGGTCTATGACATCAATGTGCTGGGTGCCTGGCTGACCGAGGCCTACAAGGGCAGCTTCAACACGATCGTGGGCCAGCAGGGCGTGGACGGCGTGATCAAGACACTGCAAGACCGCAACCGCCAGCTCGCCAACGCCAAGAACTGACCGGCAGGCCCGCGCGTCGCGCCGCCTCCGGCGCAGCGTGACTGGCCGAACTGATCTACAATGAGCGCTCCCGCACCCGCGGGAGTGCTTTTTTCCAGACCCGCATCCCCGGACCGCTGCCAGATGCTCTCGCTCGACACCTCGCTGACCAACCGCAACGCCGCCGCCGTGCTGCGTGACGGCCTGGCACGCCTGGCCCAGGGTGAAGCCCGGGTTGACTGCAGCGGCCTGGTCCAGGTCGATTCGGCAGCTGTCGCCGTGCTGCTGGCCTGGCAGCGTGACGCCGCCAGCCGCGGCAAGTCGCTCGAAATTATTGGCGTACCGGCACAAGTCATCGAGCTGGCCGCCCTGTATGGCGTCGAATCCCTGCTGCAACTGGTACCCCAGGCGGGTGCCCAGGGCAAGCAAGGCACCCTTTCCCACCGACATTGAACCGGCATCCGTGGCAAGCTGCTGACCTGCGCTTGCTACAGCGATGCCCGGGCGATGGCTCGCGCCACGCCTCGCGCTCAAAGCGGGACTACTCCCGTATCCCCTATAATTCCGGGTTGTTCGACCGTTCCGGCATATAAGGCACGGACAAGACACGGTCGAAGCACCCAGGCGGTCCCCGCCATTTCAAGGAGGCCGGCGTGCGAGGCTGAAAAGCCGACGCGCCTGCCAAACAGTATCCGGCCATGAAAGCCATCGAACTCAAAGACGTTCGCAAGCGCTACCGCAACCTGCAAGCGCTGAAGGGTGTCAGCTTCACCGTCGAGCGCGGCGAATTCTTCGGCCTGCTCGGCCCCAACGGTGCAGGCAAGACCACGCTGATCTCCATCCTGGCGGGCCTGAACCGTGCCGATTCCGGCAGCGTCAGCGTGCTCGGCCACGACGTGGTGTCCGATTACCGCCTGGCGCGGCGCATGCTGGGCGTGGTCCCGCAGGAGCTGGTCTTCGATCCCTTCTTCACCGTGCGCGAGACGCTGCGCCTGCAGTCCGGCTATTTCGGATTGACCCGCAACGACGACTGGATCGACGAGATCATGGCCAACCTGGATCTCACCAACAAGGCCGACGCCAATATGCGCCAGCTTTCCGGCGGCATGAAGCGGCGCGTGCTGGTGGCCCAGGCCCTGGTGCACCGGCCGCCGGTCATCGTGCTCGACGAGCCGACCGCCGGGGTCGACGTGGAACTGCGCCAGACCCTGTGGAAGTTCATCTCGCGGCTGAATCGCGAGGGCCATACCATCATTCTCACCACGCACTACCTGGAAGAAGCCGAGGCGTTGTGCGATCGCATCGCCATGCTCAAGTTCGGCGAGGTGGTGGCGCTGGACCGCACCAGCAACCTGCTGAGCCAATTCGCAGGGCTGCAGCTGGCGCTGACGTTCTCCAGGGGCGCGCTGCCCGCCGCGCTTGAACCGCTGCGCATGCCCGCCAACCCCGGCGAGCGCGCGGTTCGGCTGCGGCTGTCGGGTTATCCGGCGGTGGAGCCGATCCTGGCCGCCTGCCGCGAGGCCGGTTGCGAGATCGAAGACATGGAAATCAACAAGGCCGACCTGGAGGACGTGTTCGTGCAGATCATGCGGCGCGAAGGCCACATGCCGGGCGCGCTGCCGGATACGGCGGTGGAGGCCGCAGCATGAAGATGCCAACCGAATTCGACGGCACCCAAGACGCCATCAACACGCACCTCGCACCGATGGCGGTGGGTGGCCTGGTGGGCTTCCGCACCCTTCTTTACAAGGAAGTGCTGCGCTTCTGGAAGGTCAGCTTCCAGACCGTGGCGGCGCCGGTGCTGACCGCGATCCTGTATCTGCTGATTTTCGGCCACGTGCTGGAAAACCGCGTGAAGGTGTACGACCAGATCAGCTATACCGCCTTCCTGGTGCCGGGGCTGGTGATGATGAGCGTGCTGCAGAATGCCTTCGCCAATAGCTCGTCGTCGCTGATCCAGTCCAAGATCACCGGCAA
This sequence comes from Cupriavidus sp. 05L310, assembly GCF_056398185.1. Taxonomy (NCBI): domain Bacteria; kingdom Pseudomonadati; phylum Pseudomonadota; class Betaproteobacteria; order Burkholderiales; family Burkholderiaceae; genus Cupriavidus; species Cupriavidus sp. 05L310. The sequence goes on along the minus strand of NZ_JBFTOX010000011.1, from coordinate 99,084 downwards.
CCTGGTGTTCATCATGCTGCCGCCGCTGTCGCACTGGGAAATGTTTGGTGCCTACGTGGTGGCTTCCATCGTGCGCGGCCTGGCCGTGGGCCTGGGCGTGCTGCTGGTGACGGCCTGGTTCGCCAACCTGCATTTCGCCAATATCGGCTGGATCCTGCTGTTTGCCTTGCTGGGCGCGGCGATTCTTGGCACGCTGGGGCTGATCGCGGGAATCTGGGCCGAGAAGTTCGACCAGCTCGCGGCCTTCCAGAACTTCCTGATCATGCCGGCGACCTTCCTCTCCGGCGTGTTTTATTCGATCCACTCGTTGCCTCCCTTCTGGCAGGCGGTGTCGCACGCGAACCCGTTCTTCTACATGATCGACGGCTTCCGCTACGGCTTTTTCGGTGTCTCCGACGTGGCGCCGGCCTTCAGTCTCGCGGTAGTAGGTACAGCGTTCGTGGTGCTTGCGGCGATAGCGCTGCAGCTGCTCAAGAGCGGCTACAAGCTGCGCCACTGAGGGGGCGTCTGCCCCGCCGAACCCACAAGCGAACCGACGCGACACACAGAGAAACAAAGCGAAAAGACAATCATGCTGCCTACACCCCAACAAGTCAGGGACTACATCGCCCAAGGCCTCTCCTGCGAACACCTGGAAGTGGAAGGCGACGGCCAGCACTTCTTTGCCACCATCGTCAGCGCCGAATTCGACGGCAAGCGCCTGATCCAGCGGCACCAGCAGGTCTATGCCGCGCTGGGCGACCGCATGCGCGCCGAGATCCACGCGCTGTCGATGAAGACGCTGACGCCGGCCGAGTGGCAGGCGCAGGCGGGCCAGGCCAAGTAAGACGGACCAACAAGCTGGCCGCCCGACAGGCCGGACGTGACAAGCAGGTCGTCCCGCAACGCGGCGGCCTCGGGTACCAGATGCCGCGGTTGTGCGCTTTGAGGCACAGGCGGGGAGCGAAATGAATGACGCCGGACGCCTTTGGGCAGCCGGCCTGAAACGACTGAACATGGACAAACTCGAGATCCAGGGCAATGGCCCGCTGCGAGGCGAGATCCGCGTCTCCGGCGCCAAGAACGCTGCGCTGCCGATCCTGTGCGCAGGGCTGCTTACGGCCGATACCGTTACGCTGGACAATGTGCCCAACCTGCAGGACGTGCGCACCACGCTCAAGCTGCTGCGCCAGATGGGCGTGAAGGCGGAGCAGGACGGCGCGCGCGTCACGCTGAATGGCGCCGACGTGAATTCGCCCGAGGCCCCCTACGAGCTGGTCAAGACCATGCGCGCCTCGATCCTGGTGCTGGGTCCGCTGGTGGCGCGCTTCGGCGAGGCGCGCGTATCGCTGCCCGGCGGCTGCGCCATTGGCGCGCGCCCGGTCGACCAGCACATCAAGGGCTTGCAGGCCATGGGCGCCGAGATCAGCATCGAACACGGCTTTATCCATGCCCGCGCCAGCCGCCTGAAGGGTGCGCGCGTGGTCACCGACATGATCACCGTGACCGGCACCGAGAACCTGCTGATGGCCGCTACCCTGGCCGACGGCGAAACCGTGCTGGAAAACGCCGCGCGCGAGCCGGAAGTGACCGATCTTGCCAACCTGCTGGTCAAGATGGGCGCTCGCATCGAAGGCATCGGCACCGACCGCCTTGTAGTGCAGGGCGTGGAGCGCCTGCACGGCGCGAGCCACGCCGTGATCGCCGACCGCATCGAGGCCGGCACCTTCCTGTGCGCGGCCGCCGCCACGCTTGGCGATGTGGTGCTGCGCGGCGTGCAGCCGGGCATCCTGGACACCGTGCTCGACAAGCTGCGCGAAGCCGGCGCCACCATCGAAACCGGTGACGACTGGATCCGCCTGCAGATGGCCCGGCGCCCGCAGGCGGTGAGCTTCCGCACTTCCGAGTACCCGGCCTTCCCGACCGACATGCAGGCGCAGTTCATGGCGCTGAACAGTGTCGCCAACGGCGTGGCCCGCATTACCGAAACGATTTTCGAAAACCGCTTCATGCACGTGCAGGAGCTCAACCGGCTGGGCGCCGATATCGCGGTCGAAGGCAATACCGCGGTTGTCACCGGCGTGCCCCGGCTGTCCGGCGCCAAGGTGATGGCGACCGATCTGCGCGCCTCCGCCAGCCTGGTGATCGCCGGGCTGGTCGCCGAGGGCGAAACCGTGATCGATCGCATCTATCACCTGGACCGCGGCTACGACCGCATGGAAGACAAGCTGTCGGCCGTGGGCGCCAAGATCCGCCGTATCGCCTGAGCTCGCAAGAAAAGACACAAGGACGCAGATGAGCCCCTCCCCGACCCAGTTGACGCTGGCCCTCTCCAAGGGCCGGATCTTCACCGAAACCATGCCGCTGCTGGAAGCGGCCGGCATCCACGTCACCGAGGATCCGGAAACCTCGCGCAAGCTGATCCTGCCCACCTCCGATCCGGATGTGCGCGTCATCATCGTGCGCGCCTCGGATGTGCCGACCTACGTGCAATATGGCGCGGCCGATTTCGGCGTGGCCGGCAAGGACGTGCTGATGGAGCACGGCATGGCGGGGCTGTATGCGCCGATCGACCTGAATATCGCCAAGTGCCGCATGTCGGTGGCGACCTCGGCCGGTTTCGACTACGCCAGCGCCGTGCGCCAGGGCGCGCGGCTGGCCGTGGCCACCAAATATGTGCAGACCGCGCGCGAGCACTTCGCCAAGAAGGGCGTGCACGTGGACCTGATCAAGCTGTATGGCTCGATGGAACTCGGGCCCCTGGTGGGACTGGCCGACGCCATCGTCGATCTGGTCAGCACCGGCGGGACCTTGCGCGCCAACAACCTGGTCGAAGTGGAAGAGATCGTGCAGATATCGTCGCGCCTGGTAGTCAACCAGGCTGCCCTCAAACTCAAGCGTGAGCGGCTAGCCCCGATTCTCGACGCGTTTGAACGGGCCTCCGCCGCGCTGGTCTGATGCCGCGCGAGCAGGGCCTGGGGAATGGAGTCATGAACGAAAATTCTATGGAAAACCTGGAAATCCGCCGGCTGGATTCGACCGAGCCGCGCTTTGCGGCCGAGCTGCGCGAGGTGCTGGCCTTCGAAGCCGGTGAAGACGAAGCGATCGATCGCGCCGTCGCGCAGATCCTCGCCGATGTAAAGACCCGCGGCGATGCCGCGGTGCTGGAGTACACGCAGCGTTTCGACCGCGTCGATGCCGGCGCCATGAGCGCGCTGGAAGTGTCGCCGGCCAAGCTCGAGGCCGCGCTCGACGAACTCGAGCCCAAACGCCGCGCTGCGCTGGAAACCGCGGCGGCGCGCGTGCGCGCTTACCACGAGAAGCAGAAGATCGAGTGCGGCAGCCATAGCTGGGAGTACACCGAGTCCGACGGCACCGTGCTGGGGCAAAAGGTGACCCCGCTGGACCGCGTGGGCATCTACGTGCCGGGCGGCAAGGCGGCGTATCCGTCGTCCGTGCTGATGAACGCGATTCCCGCGCGCGTGGCAGGCGTCAAGGAAGTCATCATGGTCGTGCCCACGCCGGGCGGCGTGCGTAACGAACTGGTGCTGGCCGCGGCGCAGATCGCCGGCGTGGACCGCGTGTTCACCATCGGTGGCGCGCAGGCGATCGGGGCGCTGGCCTACGGCACCGCCACGCTGCCTCAGGTCGACAAGATCGTCGGCCCGGGCAACGCCTATGTGGCGGCGGCCAAGCGTCGCGTGTTCGGCACCGTCGGCATCGACATGATCGCCGGCCCGTCCGAGATCCTGGTGATCTGCGACGGCACCACCGACCCCGACTGGGTGGCGATGGACCTGTTCTCGCAAGCCGAGCACGACGAACTCGCGCAATCCATCCTGCTGTGCCCGGACTCCAACTACCTGGCCCAGGTGGAGGAAAGCATCCACCGGCAGATCGAGTCCATGCCGCGCCGCGACGTGATCCGTGCCTCGCTGTCCGGGCGCGGGGCGCTGATCCGGGTACGCGATATGGACGAGGCCTGCGAGATCGCCAACGCGATCGCGCCGGAGCACCTGGAGATTTCCGCCGAGAACCCGCGCCACTGGGCCGAGAAGATCCGCCACGCCGGCGCCATCTTCCTGGGCCGCTATACGAGCGAGTCGCTGGGTGACTACTGCGCCGGGCCGAATCACGTGCTGCCCACCTCGCGCACCGCGCGGTTCTCGTCGCCGCTGGGCGTGTACGACTTCCAGAAGCGCTCGAGCCTGATCGAGGTGAGCGAGCAGGGTGCGCAGATGCTTGGCCAGATCGCCGCCGAGCTGGCCTATGGCGAAGGCTTGCAAGCACACGCCCGCAGCGCCGAATACCGCCTCAGGCGCAACTGAGGCAAAAGCGGCCGGCGCCCGGGTTTGTCCGGGCGCCGGCCAGAAACCACCGACCCAAGTCGACCCAAGAGGTAAATCCCATGTCCGTAGTGCAGCCTTCCCTGATCGACCGCATCATCCGTGACGACGTACGCGCCATGGGCGCCTACCATGTGCCGGATTCGCACGGTCTGGTAAAGCTGGACGCGATGGAGAACCCCTACCGCCTGCCCGACGCACTGCGCGACAAGCTGGCCGCGCGGCTGGCCGAGGTAGCGCTCAACCGCTATCCGGTGCCCAGCAGCGAAGCGCTGCGCGCGCGCCTGAAGACGGTGATGGACGTGCCGGCGGGCATGGATGTGCTGCTGGGCAACGGCTCGGACGAGATCATCAGCATGCTGGCGCTGGCGGTGGCCAAGCCGGGCGCCAAGGTGCTGGCACCGGTGCCAGGCTTTGTCATGTACGCCATGTCGGCCCAGTTCGCCGGGCTCGAATTCGTCGGCGTGCCGCTCAACGCGGACTTCACGCTGGACCGCGCCGCCATGCTGGCGGCAATGGCCGAGCACCAGCCCGCCATCGTCTACCTGGCCTACCCGAACAATCCCACCGGCAACCTGTTCGACGCGGCCGATATGGAAGCCATCGTGCGCGCCGCCCAGGGCGAGGTCTGCCAGAGCCTGGTGGTGGTTGACGAAGCCTACCAGCCGTTCGCCCAGGACACCTGGATGCCGCGCCTGGCCGAGTTCGGCAACCTGTTGGTGATGCGCACCGTTTCCAAGCTGGGCCTGGCCGGCATCCGGCTGGGCTACCTGGCCGGCGCGCCGGAGTGGCTGTCGCAGATCGACAAGGTGCGCCCGCCGTACAACGTCAATGTGCTGACCGAGGCCACGGCGCTGTTCGTGCTCGAGCATGTCGATGTGCTCGACCAGCAGGCCGCGCAACTGCGTGCCGAGCGCGCCACCGTGGCCGATGCCCTGGCAGGCTTGCCGGGCGTGACGGTGTACCCAAGCGCAGCCAATTTCCTGCTGGTGCGCGTGGCGGATTCCGCTCGTGTGTTCGAAGGCGTGCTTGCGCGCAAGGTATTGATCAAGAACGTGGGTAAAATGCACCCATTGCTGGCCAACTGTCTGCGCGTCACGGTCAGCACTCCCGAAGAGAACGCGCAATTTCTCGCCGCCTTCCAGGCGGCGTCGCAGGATTAACACCATGCGTGTTGCAGAGGTCACCCGCAATACATCGGAAACGCAGATCCGCGTTTCGTTGAATCTCGATGGCACCGGCCGCCAGAAACTGGCGTCCGGCGTGCCGTTCCTCGACCACATGCTGGATCAGATTGCCCGCCATGGCATGTTCGACCTCGAAGTCGAAGCCAGCGGCGATACCCATATCGATGACCACCACACGGTGGAAGACGTCGGCATCGCGCTCGGCCAGGCGGTCGCCAAGGCCATCGGCGACAAGAAAGGCATCACCCGCTACGGCCATAGCTATGTGCCGCTGGACGAATGCCTGTCGCGCGTGGTGATCGACTTCTCCGGCCGTCCCGGCCTGGAATTCCACGTACCGTTCACCCGCGCTCGGGTGGGCAGCTTCGACGTCGACCTCACCATCGAGTTCTTCCGCGGCTTCGTCAATCATGCCGCGGTGACGCTGCATATCGACAACCTGCGCGGCATCAATGCCCACCACCAGTGCGAAACCGTGTTCAAGGCCTTCGGGCGGGCGTTGCGCATGGCGGTGGAAATGGATCCCCGTGCGGGCAACACGATTCCGTCGACCAAGGGCACCCTCGTCGGCTGAACCTCGCCGACGCGCTACCTCTCACGTGCCGGTGCGTACGTTCTGCTGCGCCGGCGAGAACATCAGATCAACGCGGTACAACGCGGTACTTACGCGACATTAGCGCGACATTCGCCCAACCCGATGGATACGCTTAAGTCGTTCATTTCGCTGCTGGCGCTGATCAACCCGATCGGGGCGATTCCGTTCTTCATCAGCCTGACCACCCAGCAGACTGAAGAAGAAAAGCGGCATACCATCAAGATCGCGTCGATCTCGGTGGCGACGGTGGTAGGCATCTCCGCCTTGCTGGGCCAGCAGATCATCGAGTTCTTCAATATCTCGGTGGCCTCGCTGCAGGTGGGCGGGGGCCTCATCATGATCATGATGGCCATGAACATGCTGAACGCGCAGACTGGCCGCACCAAGGCGACGCCCGAGGAAGAGGACGAGGCGGAAGCCAAGGCCAGTATCGCGGTAGTGCCGCTGGCGCTGCCCTTGCTGACCGGACCTGGTTCGATCAGCACGGTGATCGTCTATGCCGGCAAGACCCAGCACTGGTACCAGTTGCTGATTCTGGTCGGGATCGGGATCGCGCTTGGCGCAGTGGTATATATAGTGTTCCGCGCCGCGGACCCGATCGCGCGCGTGATCGGGCGCACCGGCATCAATATCGGCACGCGCCTGATGGGGCTGATCCTGTCGGCGCTGGCCGTAGAATTCATTGTGGACGGGCTGAAGACATTGTTGCCTGTTTTGAAATCATGACTACCATAGCAATTGTGGATTACGGCATGGGCAACCTGCGCTCGGTAGCGCAGGCCTTGCGTGCCGCGGCGCCGGAAGCGGACGTGCAGGTGGTGGACCAGCCGGAGGCGATCCGCGCGGCGGACCGCGTGGTGCTGCCAGGCCAGGGTGCGATGCCCGACTGCATGAGCGCACTGGGCGCCTCGGGCCTGCAACAGGCCGTGATCGAGGCCGCCGCTAGCAAGCCGATGCTGGGAGTGTGCGTTGGCGAACAGATGCTGTTCGACTTCAGCAAGGAAAGTAGAACGGACGGTGGCCGTACGCCCTGCCTGGGCCTCTTGCCCGGCGAGGTGATCCGCTTCGAACTGGAAGGCATGACCCAGCCGGACGGTTCGCGCTACAAGGTGCCGCAGATGGGCTGGAACCGCGTGAAGCAAACGCGCCCCCATCCGCTGTGGGCTGGCATCCCCGATGAAAGCTGGTTCTATTTCGTGCACAGCTACTACGTGCATGCGGAGGATCCGGCGCATATTGCCGGCGAAACGGAATATGGCGCCTTATTTACGAGCGCGGTGGCGCGCGATAATATTTTTGCCACGCAGTTCCACCCGGAAAAGAGCGCCGCCATGGGCTTGCAGCTGTACCGGAACTTCGTGCACTGGAATCCCTGAACGTCGATAGTGGCTTTTTTGGGACAGGGCTGACCGGCTACGCTGGCTAGTTCAACTTTCTCTTTCACTCAAACACGCTCGTCACACTTATGTTGCTCATTCCGGCCATCGACCTGAAGGACGGTCAATGTGTACGCCTTAAACAAGGCGACATGGACCAGGCCACCGTCTTTTCCGAAGATCCCGCCGCCATGGCACGTCACTGGGTGGAGCAGGGCGCACGGCGCCTGCACCTGGTCGACCTCAATGGTGCGTTCGTGGGCAAGCCCCGCAATGAAGCTGCCATCAAGGCCATCATCGCCGAGGTGGGCGATGAGATCCCGATCCAGCTCGGCGGCGGCATCCGCGACCTGAACACCATCGAGCGCTGGCTCGACGGCGGCCTGTCGTACGTCATCATCGGCACAGCGGCGGTCAAGAACCCCGGGTTCCTCAAGGACGCCTGCACGGCGTTCGGCGGCCACATCATCGTCGGCCTGGATGCCCGTGAAGGCAAGGTCGCCACGGATGGCTGGAGCAAGCTGACCGGCCACGAGGTTGCCGACCTCGCGCGCAAGTACGAGGACTACGGCGTGGAAGCCATCATCTACACCGACATCGGCCGCGACGGCATGCTGCAGGGCATCAACATCGATGCCACCGTCAAACTGGCGCAGTCGGCAACGATCCCGGTGATCGCCAGCGGCGGGCTGCACAACCTCACCGATATCGAACGCCTGTGCAGCGTGCAAAAGGACGGCGTCGAGGGCGTCATCTGCGGCCGCGCAATCTATTCGGGCGATCTCAATTTCGCCGAAGCCCAGGCGCTTGCCGACAAGCTCGGCGCCGAGCAGTAAGACAACGCGCCTTGCGCGCGACAATTGCAGCCACCGGCGCCCCCGCAAGGGCAGGCGCCGTGGCGGGCAAGGAATCTCATGCTAGCCAAACGTATCATCCCCTGCCTCGACGTGACCAACGGGCGGGTGGTCAAGGGTGTCAACTTCGTCGAATTGCGTGACGCTGGCGATCCGGTCGAGATCGCCCGCCGCTATGACGAGCAGGGCGCCGATGAAATCACTTTTCTCGACATCACCGCGACCAGCGACGGGCGCGACCTGATCCTGCACATCATCGAGGCGGTCGCCTCCCAGGTCTTTATCCCGCTGACGGTGGGCGGCGGCGTGCGCGCCGTGGAAGACGTGCGGCGCCTGCTCAATGCCGGCGCGGACAAGATCAGCGTCAATTCCGCGGCCATCGCCAACCCGCAACTGGTGTCGGACGCCACGGCGCGCTACGGCTCGCAGTGCATTGTCGTCGCGATCGACGCCAAACGCAGTTCCGCGCCAGGCGAGCCGGCACGCTGGGAGGTCTTCACCCATGGCGGGCGCAAGGCCACCGGGCTGGACGCCGTGGCATGGGCGCGCGAGATGGCCGCCCGCGGCGCGGGCGAACTGCTGCTCACCAGCATGGACCGCGACGGCACCAAGAGCGGCTTCGATCTCGAACTCACCCGTGCCGTCAGCGATGCGGTATCCATCCCGGTGATCGCCTCGGGCGGCGTGGGCGGACTGCAGGACCTGGCCGACGGCATCAAGCTGGGCCACGCCGATGCGGTGCTGGCCGCCAGCATCTTCCACTACGGCCAGCACACCGTTGGCGAAGCAAAAGCATTCATGGCCCGCGAGGGCATTCCGGTGCGGATCTGAACACGGCAAACCGACATGGCAAAGAAGTGGCTCAACAAGGTTAAGTGGGACGACAACGGCCTGGTGCCGGTGATTGTCCAGGAAGTCGGCTCGAACGACGTGCTGATGTTCGCGTTCATGAACCGCGAGGCGCTGCAGCGCACCGTGGAGATCGGCGAGGCCGTGTTCTGGTCGCGCTCGCGCAAGCGCTTGTGGCACAAGGGCGAGGAATCCGGCCACGTGCAAAAGGTGCATGAAATCCGCCTCGACTGCGACGAAGACGTGGTCTTGCTCAAGGTCACGCAGAACGACGGCATCGCCTGCCATACCGGGCGCCACTCCTGCTTCTTCCAGAAGTTTGATGGCGACGCCGACAACGGTGACTGGCAGACCGTGGAGCCCGTGCTCAAGGATCCGTCCACCATTTACGCAGCCAAGCCATGAGCGACGAACAGTTGAGCAGCGCCGATATGCTTGCCCGCCTGGCCAGCGTGCTGGAATCGCGCAAGCCCGAGAACGGCGGCGATCCGGATAAGTCCTATGTGGCGCGCCTGTTTCACAAGGGCGACGACGCGATCCTGAAGAAGATCGGCGAGGAAGCCACCGAAACCGTGATGGCCGCCAAGGATGCCCGCGCGGCGGGGCTGAGCCAGGAGTCGGTCTCCAAGGTGGTGTACGAGGTGGCCGATCTCTGGTTCCATAGCATGGTGCTTCTGTCCCGCTTCGGCATGCAGCCGGCCGACGTGGTCAACGAACTGGCCCGCCGCGAAGGTCTGTCCGGCCTGGAAGAAAAAGCCCGGCGCAAGGCCGACGGCAGCTGAATCCCGCACTAGCCGGCCTGGCCGGCGAGGCGCATCTGGACAGGACGGGCAGGGTATGGGACAGCCACCAGCAGCCACCAGGAGCAAGCACGAGATGGGAGAGGTGATCACCACGGACCACGACCGGCTTGCCAGCCTGCGCAAGCTGACGCACATTCTTTATGCGTTGTACGCCATTTTCTGGCTGACCGGCGGCATTACCGCGCTGATTGCCATCGTGATTGGCTACGTCAAGCGCGACGACACCCAGGGCACGCTCTACGCCTCGCACTTTGCCTGGCAGATACGGTCCTTCTGGTGGTCGGTGGCGTGGGCGATCCTCGGCGGCATGCTGTTTGTCACAGTGTTCCTGATACCCCTGGCTTTTGCCGTGTGGGGCGTATTGTCCTTATGGATGTTGTATCGTATCGTCAAGGGCTGGCTCTACCTGAACGACAGTAAGCCGATGTACCCGGATCAGCGTTTTTGATAGCCAGCGGACCGGTGGCGGTCCGGCCAAGGCGGTCCGGACATGCCTGAAAGGCAGGCGGATGGCCGGCAAGGCTGCCCGCCTGCACTGACATCGCGGCAAAAGTGCACCTGATTTGCTGCGCGCAATGAAATTTTCATGAATCCACAGCAAAATTGCCTCTTCTGCCGGATCGTGGCCGGTCAGCTTCCGTCGCGCAAAGTTTACGAAGATGACGAAATGCTGGCTTTCCACGATATCCACCCGAAAGCCCCGGTACACTTCCTGCTCATTCCCAAGTTGCATGTCGATTCGCTGGCCGATTGCGGACCCGGTGAAAGCGCGGTGCTTGCTAAAATGATGTTGAAGGTGCCGGAGTTGGCGCGCGCGGCAGGCTGTGGCAACGGTTTCCGGACGGTTATCAATACCGGTCCGGATGGCGGGCAGGAGGTGTATCACCTCCATCTGCACGTGCTTGGCGGTCCGCGTGACCAGTGGAAGGTGCAGCTGCCGTAAAGACCTGGCAGCCAACCCATGCAGGACCGAAGGCCGCGCGGCCTCCGGTCAGATGCCGTGCCGGCAACCGTCGCCCGGCACGGCCTTCAGTGACGGAACAACGAGCCGGGGTGGCATGGCGCCGCCCCCGGCTTCATCAGGAGCAGAAAATGGGTTCGTTTAGCATTTGGCACTGGCTCATCGTGCTGGTGATCGTCATGCTGGTCTTTGGCACCAAGAAGCTGCGCAACATCGGCCAGGATCTGGGCGGTGCCGTGAAAGGCTTCAAGGATGGCATGAAGGACGCCAACGGAAATCCGGTTGACGCACCGGCCGCGCCCTCCAAGGAACTGCGCGACGCCACCACCATCGACGTCGAAGCCAAGGAAAAGTCGCGCCAGCAGTGAGCGCGCGTCAACTCTTGTCAGCACGCCTGATGCCTTTCTTCCTGGCAGCAATGCCAAGCCGGCCATGCCCGCCGCGCCGCGCCCGTCCGCGTGACGGCTTGTGCGCGAGCCCGGGCGGCCGTTGCGGCGGCCCGGCCGTTCGCCGTGGCCGCAGCTTATTCCTTCCGAACCTCGCATGATCGATCTTGGCATTTCAAAGCTTGCACTGATCGGCGCGGTGGCGCTGGTGGTGATCGGTCCCGAGCGGCTGCCGAAGGTGGCGCGCACGGTCGGCGCACTGGTCGGCCGCGCGCAGCGCTATATCAATGATGTGAAGGCGGAAGTCAGCCGCGAGGTCGAACTCGACGAATTGCGCAAGATGCGCACGGAATTCGAGGACGCCGCGCGCGATGTCGAGCGCACCATCCACAAGGAAGTGCACGAGCACACCCAGTCCCTGAACGATGCGCTGACCGGTACGGATTCCAGCGTGCACGACGGGGCCAGCCAGGGCAGCGGCTACGTGCCATCCTGGGACACGGCGCACAAGGTCCATAACGGCCGCAAGAGCTGGCGCGTCAAGCAAGGTGCGCGGCCCGTGTGGTACAAGCGCCAGCACAATGTACGCGTGTGGGCGCAATCCGGCGCCGCGCGTGTCAAGCGCCACCGTCCCGCCACAGGCCCCGCCCGCTCATTCTTCGAGTGAGCATGATGGAGCCTGTCCACACGCCGCTACCCGGCCGGCCGTCGCTGTCGTGCGTTCCGACTTGCGCGCCGTGCCGTTGTATCGCCAATGATTTCTCGATGCCAGCCAGCCCGGCTGAGCGGTCCACGCCATGAGCGACTCCCGTTCCCAAGATCCCCAAGACCCGCAAGACGAAGCGCAGCAGGAAACCTTCATCTCTCACCTGGTGGAGCTGCGCTCGCGTATCGTCAAGGCGGCGTCAGGCGTGATCCTGGTGTTCCTCGGCCTGATCTACTGGGCGCCGAACATCTTCAACCTGTTCGCCCGGCCTTTGATGGAATCGCTGCCCAAGGGCGGCAAGATGATCGTCACCGATGTCACCGGCTCGTTCTTCGTGCCCATGAAGGTCACGCTGCTGGTGGCTTTCCTGATTGCGCTGCCCTGGGTGCTCTACCAGGTCTGGCAGTTCGTTGCGCCCGGCTTGTACCAGCATGAGAAGCGATTGATCGTCCCGCTGGTGAGCAGTAGCTACATTCTGTTTATCTGCGGCGTGGCGTTTGCCTATTTCCTGGTGTTCCCCACGGTGTTCCATTTCATGGCGCACTACAACGCGCCGCTGGGGGCGGAGATGTCGACCGACATCGATAAATACCTCAGCTTCGCCATGACCATGTTCCTGGCCTTCGGCATCACCTTCGAGGTGCCGGTGGTGGTGATCGTGCTGGTGCGCTTTGGTGTGGTCGAACTGGAAAAGCTCAAGCAGATCCGCCCCTACGTGATCGTGGGCGCTTTCGTGATTGCCGCCGTGGTGACGCCGCCGGATGTGTTGTCCCAACTGTTGCTGGCGGTACCCCTGGTCGCGCTATATGAACTAGGGCTGATCATGGCCCGATTCACCGCGCGGCCGGTTGCGGCGGACGCTCCGGCCAGCGAAGCGCAGCCGGACTAACTGTAGCGACCGCTAGCTTAAGGGAAAGCTCGGAGACGCGACTTTTGCACCAAAATGGGGAAAGTCGCCCCTCGTGCTGTTGCGACATCACAACAAAATCCGTCCGTATCCATGGTTTACGACGAAAAAGCCTTCTGGCGGCCGGGGGGGCTGACCCATAATACGCAACAGACGTGAAGGTAAATGCGTCGCCCAAGCACTTGGGCAAGCCAAGATTTCCCAATCAGTTGACAAGGAAAGTGTCGATATGAAGATGAAACTGTTTGCAGCCGCTGTAGCTGCCCTGGCCGCTGGTGGTGCGTATGCCCAATCGAGCGTGACCCTGTACGGCGTGGTTGACGCTGGTATTGAATACAACAACAAGTCGTCGACGAACGCACTCGGCACCAACGGTAACAACCTGTGGGCCATGCAGTCGGGTAACCAATCCGGTTCGCGTTGGGGCCTGCGTGGCGTCGAAGATCTGGGCGGCGGTCTGAAGGGTATCTTCGTCCTGGAAAGCGGCTTCAACGTTGACACCGGTACTTCGGCTCAAGGTGGCCGTCTGTTCGGTCGTAACGCCTATGTTGGTCTGCAAAGCCAGTACGGCGCGCTGACCCTGGGCCGTCAACAGACCACCCTGTATGATTTCGCGCTGGTCTATGACCCGATGGCGATCTCGACCCGTTACTCGAGCACTTCGCAAGAATCCGCATTCGCCAGCCGTGCTGACAACGCTGCGAAGTACACCGGCACGTTCGGTGGCCTGACCGTTAGCGCCCTGTACAGCTTCACCAACAGCGGCAACGAAACCGCTGGTAACTTCACCAACGGCCGCGAATACGGTTTCCTGGCAAGCTACGCTGCTGGCCCGTTCGCAATTGGTGCTGCTTATGACCAAACGAACGGCACTGGCGCAGCAAGCGCTCAGCTGACCCGCCGCGCTACCGTTGCTGGTACCTACGCTTTCGGCCCGGCCAAGCTGTACGCTGGCTACCGTTATGCCAAGGCTTACAACGGCGCCAACCTGGTTGGTTCGCCGACCGTGGCTAACACCGCATCGAACCTGGGCTGGTTTGGCGTGGGCTATCAGCTGACGCCGGCTCTGTCGCTGTCGGGCGCTGCTTACTACCAGAACCTGCGTGAGTCGTCGGCTAACCCGTGGCAATTCGTCACGACGGCTGACTACGCACTGTCGAAGCGCACCGACGTGTACGCAACGGCTTCGTATGTCCTGAACAACGGCAGCAAGTCGCGTCTGGGCGTGAATGGCTTCAACGACCTGTCGGGCCAGACCCAGTTCGTCCAAGCTGGTGCGAACCAGTTCGGCGCTGTGGTTGGTGTTCGTCACAAGTTCTAATTTAGTGCGGGCGTAAGCTCGCTCTAGATTGGCTTGAACGCTAAACGCCGGCATCCGCAAGGATGCCGGCGTTTTGTTTTTGGCGGCTGGCACTCGGCGATAGTGCGCAATGGCAATGGGGTGCTCGCCACATGGTGCTTCCGCGTAGTGGCGCGGCATCGTTTAACCGTGTCCCGCGGCGGCGCAATCAGTCTCGCTCGTTGATCTCCAGCTCGCGGAGCGCCGGCTGGCGATGGGTAGTCAGGTCCTTGCGCTGCCAATGCATGCGCCGCCACCGCTAGTCCCGTCCCAATCCCTCAATCACGGCAACTCCGATCGCACGATTGCGGGCAGATGTCTCCGCTATGGCCCGGGTATGCTGATCGTCAGACAAGCTTCCTGGTCCGGCAGGCCATCAATCCGGTCGCCTGGCGCAGCGCCGGGTACGCTCGCGCCAAGCCGACCCGTACTTCCCCGACAACAAAAACCCCGCCACAAAGGGCGGGGTCTGGAGAAGCAGCGTGCTGTCCGGGGATTCCGTGCTGACTTACTCTTCCTCGTCCAGCGGCAGCGCGCGGCGCGGCGGTGGCGGCCGCTTGCCGATCATCACCGTCAGTTCGGTCGGCTTGCCACGACGCACCACCCTCATCTTCACCTCCGCGCCAGGTTTGAGTTGGGCGATGGCGTTGAGCAGGGCGGTGGTGTCGCTAATGCCTTGCCCATCCACCGAGACCAGCACATCGCCCGGCTTCACGCCCGCCTTGTCGGCCGGGCCGCCCTGGACCACGGCTGCGATCAGCGCGCCTTCCTTGGCGTCGAGGCCGAACGACTCGGCGATCTCGGGTGTCATGTCCTGCGGCTCTACGCCAATCCAGCCGCGCGTCACCGAACCGGTCGAGATGATCGATTCCATCACCTGCTTGGCGGTGGAAACGGGAATGGCGAAGCCAATGCCCAGCGAGCCGCCCGAGCGGGAATAGATGGCCGTGTTGACACCCAGCAGGTTGCCCTGGGCATCGACCAGTGCGCCGCCCGAATTGCCAGGGTTGATCGCCGCGTCGGTCTGGATGAAGTTCTCGAAGGTGTTGATGCCCAGGTGGCTGCGGCCCAGCGCCGACACGATGCCCATGGTGACGGTCTGGCCGACGCCAAAGGGATTGCCGATGGCCAGCACCACATCGCCTACCTTGACGTTTTCAATGCGCCCCAGCGTGATCGCCGGCAGGTCCTTGAGCGTGATCTTCAGCACGGCCAGGTCGGTTTCCGGGTCCGAGCCGACCACCTTGGCGTTGGCCTTGCGGCCGTCGGTCAGCGCCACCTCGATCTCATCGGCGCCGTCCACCACGTGGTGGTTGGTTAGAATATAACCTTCCGCGCTGACGATGACGCCCGAGCCCAGGCTGGACACCGGCTCCTGGCGTTCCGGCAGGCGGTCGCCAAAAAAGAAACGGAACCAGGGGTCTTCTGCCTGCGGATTAGGCGTGTGCTTGCTGCCGTTCTTGCTGGTAAAGATATTCACCACTGCCGGCATCGCCTGCTGGGCCGCCTCGCTGTACGAGCCCGGCGCCGAAGAGCCGGCCACGCTGGGGACGACCTCCTTCAGCGCGACAATGGGCGAACCGGATTGCACTGCGACCCGGCCGCGCTGCAGCCATTCGGGTTTGAGTGTGGCCACGACGAACCACACTGCCAGCACGACGGTGACAGCCTGGGCAAAGAACAGCCAAAAGCGGCGCAACATATTGGAGTTTGGGCAGAAAATGAAAATAAAAGATCTTGAATTGTACTTGAACGACCTGCTTCAAGTCCCCCGATACAAGGACTATTGCCCGAACGGATGGCAAGTGCAAGGCCGGGCGGAAATCGAGCATATCGTGACAGGCGTGACCGCAAGCCTGGCCCTGGTCGAAGCCGCCATCGAGGCTGGCGCCGATGCCATCCTGGTCCACCACGGTTATTTCTGGAAAAACGAAGACGCCCGTGTCATCGGACAAAAACACGCACGCCTGAAACGCCTGCTGGGCGCCGATGTGAACCTGCTCGCCTATCACCTGCCGCTGGATAACCACCCCGAATTCGGCAATAACGCCCAGCTCGGCCTGCAACTCGGGTTTACGCCCACCGGCCGCTTCGGCGACGACCAGCTCGGGTGGACCGGGACCTTGCCACAACCCATGCCGCTCGCCGCGCTGGCCGCGCACGTAGGCGGCGTGCTCGCGCGCGAGCCGCTGGCCATTGGCGATCCCGAGCAACTGATTCGCACGGTGGGATGGTGCACGGGCGGTGCGCAGGGCTATTTCGACGCGGCCGTGGCGGCGGGCGTGGACGCTTACCTGAGCGGCGAGATTTCGGAGCAGACCACGCACCTCGCACGCGAGAGCGGGGTTGCCTATCTGGCGGCCGGGCACCACGCTACGGAGCGTTATGGTATCCAGTCCCTGGGCGAGCACCTGGTGCAGCAATTCGGGCTGCGCCACACCTTCATCGATATTCCCAACCCGGTCTGAAACGCGGCCCCGGCCATGGGCCGGGCGGGCCGCGGCGCGTTGGCTTAAGTCTGGCGCGCCTTCAGGCTGTCGCGGATCTCGCGCAGCAGCACCACGTCTTCCGGCGTGGCGGCGGGCGCTTCGGGCTTGGGCTCTTCAGCACGCACCTTATTGATCGCCCGCACCATCATGAAGATGATAAAGGCCAGAATCACGAAATTGACCAGGATGGTCAGGAAGTTGCCATAGGCAAAAACCGGCACGCCCGCTTTTTTCAGCGCGTCGAGCGTATGCGGGATGCCCGCTGGCGGCTCGGATAGCGCTACGAAAAGATTGGAGAAATCCAGTTTTCCGATAATCCGGCCAACGACCGGCATGATCAGGTCATTCACAACCGACTCGACAATTTTGCCGAAAGACGCGCCGATAATCACACCGACGGCCAGGTCGATCACGTTGCCACGCATTGCGAAGGTCTTGAATTCCGACATCATCCCCATGCTTTTCTCCCAGTGTTGCTTTCGTTGAACGGTCGTCAGGATAAAAGCCTGCCGTATCACCGCCCGTAACGCAAGCGTACAAGCCACATCGCCGATGTTTGGCCGATTATCGTACGCGGGTGAGCCACTGTCCGCCTTTCAATGCCACATGTGCCTAAGGTACAATTTACGGTTGACACAAAATCTAATTTGACATCCCCTGGGGTTTGGAATGAGTGACCAGCAAAACGTGAAGAACGTGGATAAGGGTCGCCGCAATTGGTTGATTGCGACGTCTGTCGCTGGCGGCATCGGAGGCGTGGCGGTAGCTGTTCCGTTCGTCAGTACGTTTGCGCCGTCAGAGAAGGCAAAGGCCGCCGGAGCACCGGTAGAAGCCGACATCAGCGCGCTCAAGCCGGGCGAGATGATGACCGTTGAATGGCGCGGCAAACCGGTCTGGATCCTGAAGCGCACCGAGGAAATGCTCTCGTCGCTGAAGAAGACAGATTCCGAGGTGGCCGACCCCAACTCGGATGTCCCCTTCACCATGCCGACGCCGGAATACTGCAAGAACGAAACCCGTTCGCGCGCAGACCACAAGGACCTGCTGGTCGTGGTAGGCATCTGCTCCCACCTTGGTTGCTCCCCCTCAGGTCCCTTCGGCGCCGGTTCCAACCCGCAACTCGGCTCCGACCCCGGATTCCTCTGCCCCTGCCACGGTTCGACCTTCGACCTGGCTGGCCGCGTGTTCAAGAACAAGCCGGCCCCGCAAAACCTCGACGTACCCCCATACCAGTTCCTGTCCGACACCAAGATCGTGATCGGCAAGGATGAAAAAGGAGACGCTTGACCATGGCGGCCGAAAAACAAGTAAAGACGACCGGCTTGCTTGGCTGGATCGACGCGCGCTTCCCCGCAACCCAACTCTGGGAAGATCACCTTTCCAAGTACTACGCACCGAAGAACTTCAACTTCTGGTACTTCTTCGGCTCGCTGGCCCTGCTGGTGCTGGTGATCCAGATCGTGACCGGCATCTTCCTGGTGATGAACTACAAGCCGGACGGCACGCTCAACGCCGCCGGCATTCCCGTGGCTTACGCCAGCGTGGAATACATCATGCGCGAAGTGCCCTGGGGCTGGCTGGTGCGCTACATGCACTCCACCGGCGCCTCGGCCTTCTTCGTGGTGGTGTACCTGCATATGTTCCGTGGCCTGCTGTACGGTTCCTACCGCAAGCCGCGTGAGCTGGTCTGGGTCTTCGGCTGCCTGATCTTCCTGTGCCTGATGGCAGAGGCCTTCATGGGCTACCTGCTGCCCTGGGGCCAGATGTCGTACTGGGGCGCCCAGGTGATCGTGAACCTGTTCTCCGCCATCCCCGTGATCGGCCAGGACCTGTCCCTGTTCATCCGCGGCGACTACGTCGTGAGCGACGCCACGCTGAACCGCTTCTTCTCCTTCCACGTCATCGCCGTGCCGCTGGTGCTGCTGGGCCTGGTGGTCGCGCACATCATCGCGCTGCACGAAGTGGGCTCGAACAACCCGGACGGCGTCGAGATCAAGGCCAAGAAGGACGAGAACGGAATCCCGCTGGACGGCATCCCCTTCCACCCGTACTACTCGGTGCATGACCTGATGGGTGTGGGCGGCTTCCTGATGATCTTCTCCGCGGTGATCTTCTTCTTCCCGGAGGTGGGCGGCTACTTCCTGGAGTCGAACAACTTCTTCCCGGCCGATCCGCTCAAGACCCCGCCGCACATCGCGCCGGTCTGGTACTTCACGCCGTTCTACTCGATGCTGCGTGCCACCACCTCGAACTTCCTGCCCATCCTGTGGGTGTTCTTCGCGGTGCTGCTCGGCATGGTGTTCCTGCGCAGCAAGGATGCCCGCATCAAGGTTGGCGCGCTCGCCATCGCCGTGATCCTGGCTGTGGGCTTCTACTTCATCGACGCCAAGTTCTGGGGCGTGCTGGTGATGGGCGGCTCGGTGGTGATCCTGTTCTTCCTGCCGTGGCTCGACCACTCGCCGGTGAAGTCGATCCGCTATCGCCCGTCCTTCCACAAGAGCATCCTCGTCGTTTTCGTGGTGGTGTTCATCGTGCTCGGCTACCTGGGCGTACAGCCCCCGTCGCCGGTGGGTGAAAAGGTGTCGCAGCTGGGTACCCTGCTGTACTTCGCCTTCTTCCTGACCATGCCGCTGTGGAGCCGTGTCGGCCAGTTCAAGCAAGTGCCGGAACGCGTGACGTTCCACCCGCACTGAGCCCGGACGAAACCCGACAAGAGCACAAGGACACAAGATGAAAAAGCTGCTTTCGATTCTCGCGCTGGCCGGCGCCTGCTTTGCCGCCGCGCCCGCCATGGCCAGCGAAGGGGGCTACCCCCTCGAGCCGGCGCCCGTGCAGACCAGCGATCTCTCCTCGCTGCAGCGCGGCGCCAAGCTGTTCGTCAACTACTGCCTGAACTGTCATGGCGCGTCGATGATGCGGTACAACCGCCTCAAGGACATCGGCCTGACCGACGACCAGATTCGCCAGAACCTGCTGTTCTCTGGCGACAAGGTCGGCGACATGATGACCATCGCCATGCAGCCGAAGGAAGCCAAGGCCTTCTTCGGCGCCCAGCCGCCGGACCTGTCGGTGATCGCCCGCGCCCGCGGCGACGACTGGCTGTACACCTACCTGCGTACCTTCTACCGTGACGACAACCGCGCCACGGGCTGGAACAACCTGGTGTTCCCGAGCGTCGGCATGCCGCACGTGCTGTGGGAACTGCAAGGCCAGCGCACCGCCAAGTTCGTCGAAGCCGAAGAGCATGGCGAGAAGGTCCACAAATTCGCCGGTTTCGAGCAGGTCACGCCGGGCAAGATGAGCACGCTCGAGTACGACCAGGCCGTGACCGACCTGGTCGGGTTCCTGGACTGGATGGCCGAGCCGGCCCAGAACCAGCGCAAGCGCCTGGGCGTCTGGGTGCTGATGTTCCTGGGTGTGTTCACCGTCTTCGCCTGGCGCCTGAACGCCTCGTACTGGAAGGACATCAAGTAATTCGCGGTAAAGCCCGGAAAGCCTGACGGTTCGATGGGAATGGGGCTGGAGCGGACGTTGCGCCAAGAGCAACACCGCCCCGGCCCTTTTTGCTTTGGATGCCGAGACGGGGTTGATGGGCGCAATGTGCCTCAAAGTGCGCTTAAACCTGTCGGGCTCATGTTTATATGTGCCCCATGCATCTCTAATTTGCTTTCTACATATCGGTTCTGCCAGAATACCGATCCAGTCAATCGACCCCGCATCAAAGGAATCCAACCATGATGGTGTTGTATTCGGGCACCACCTGCCCGTTCTCCCAGCGTTGCCGCCTCGTCCTGTTCGAAAAGGGCATGGATTTCGAGATCCGTGACGTCGACCTGTTCAACAAGCCGGAAGACATTTCGGTGATGAACCCCTACGGCCAGGTGCCCATCCTGGTCGAGCGCGACCTGATTCTGTACGAATCGAACATCATCAACGAGTACATCGACGAGCGTTTCCCGCACCCGCAGCTGATGCCGGCTGATCCGGTGCAGCGTGCCCGTGCGCGCCTGTTCCTGTTCAACTTCGAAAAGGAACTGTTCACGCACGTCTACGCGCTCGAAAACGAAAAGGGCAAGGCCGCCGAGAAGAACCACGAGCGCGCCCGGGCCGCCATCCGCGACCGCCTGACCCAGCTCGCGCCGATCTTCGTCAAGAACAAGTACATGCTCGGCGAAGAGTTCTCGATGCTCGACGTCGCCATCGCTCCGCTGCTGTGGCGCCTGGACCATTACGGCATCGAACTGTCGAAGAACGCCGCACCGCTGCTCAAGTACGCCGAGCGCATTTTCAGCCGCCCGGCCTACATCGAAGCGCTCACCCCGTCCGAAAAGGTGATGCGCCGCTAAACCGGCCCGGCCCGAAGCCAACCGCTTCGGGCCACCGGACTGCGCCACTGGAAGCACAATGCCTGAAACCTCCACCAAGCCCTACCTGATCCGTGCCATTTACGAGTGGTGCACGGACAACGGCTTCACGCCGTATATCGCCGTCTTCGTCGACGCCAACACCAGCGTGCCGCGCGAGTTCGTCAAGAACAACGAAATCGTGCTCAACGTCAGCTTCGACGCCACCAGCGGCCTGGACATGGGCAACGAGTGGATCGGCTTCAGCGCCCGCTTTGGCGGCATCTCGCGCAAGATCGACGTGCCCGTCGAAAACGTCCTCGCCATCTACGCCCGCGAGAACGGGCAGGGCATGGCCTTCCCCGTGGAACGTAGCGTCCCCGAAACCCAGGCCGGCACGGAACGCGAGAACAACCCGCCGCCCAAGCTGTCGTCGGTCGAAAGCGAGGCTCCGGTCACAGTAGACGCCGGCGACGACCACGATGGTGACGACGAACCCACGCCGCCGCCCGTATCCCGCATCGGTGCCAAGAAGCCCTCGTTGAAGGTGGTGAAGTAAGCGCAGGAACCCATCGTCAATTTGCGCCGCATGCAGTAGAATCGCGGTCTGCACCAAACATGCCGGCTTAGCTCATCAGGTAGAGCAGTTGATTTGTAATCATCAGGTGGCGGGTTCGAGTCCTGCAGCCGGCACCAGAATTCCAAAACGGGCTACGCGATTTGCGTAGCCCGTTTTGTTTTTGAGCGGGTTGAAGATTCGGTTCTCCCGTACGGCGGGCGCAGTCGTCACGCCTGGCACCGCTAACAACTGCGCGACTTGCCGCGAACGCTTCTATCCGAGACCACAGATATAGTCATCGACCGTCTGGATCGAGGAAAGATCAACGGCCAGCCTGCCCTGGCTGATCATGCCCGGCGAATCTTCGATCGATTCAGCCCTCCGCATGTCGAGATATGCCGTTGCCGGATCCAGCGGGGATCGTAGTCGAGCAGCGAATGTGTGATGAATCGGACCGATTCGAAAGCAACCTGCCCTGAGCTCCGGGCGCCGGATCGCGATACAACGATTGCATATCCCCGTCTTGCGCCCGTCATTCAACCCGCCTACCGTAGCGTTCGGGAAACCATTCAAGATCCCCCCCTGCCAGACAACCTGGCAGGGTGCCTCCGCACCTCCCCATTCCATCAGCCAACCAAAGCAACCCAAAAAGGAAAGCCTCCGTGATCCGGAAACTTGCACGTATGGCATGGCTGGTCTCGATTACCTGTCTGGCGGCTTGCGGAGGCGATGGCGCATCGGCGGAGCCGGACGCCTCCGCCATTTCCGTGTCAGCGGTGAACGCTCCTGCCTCTGCCTCCAACGCTACCCTGTCTCCCTCAGCGCAAACTCTGGCCCCTTCGCGCTGGATGCCGGCCGCCGCGGACACCTGGCAGTTGCAATTGACCAGCACGGTCAACACGAACTACCCCGCGCAGGTCTTCGATATCGATCTGGTGGATACGCCGCAAGCAACCATCAATGCGCTGAAGGCGCAGGGCAAGCGCGTAGTCTGCTATTTCTCCGCCGGCAGCTCAGAAAACTGGCGCCCGGATTTCAAGCAGTTTGCGGCGGCCGATATGGGCAAGGCCCTGTCGGGTTGGGCGGGAGAGCGCTGGCTGGATACGCGCTCGCCCAACGTCCGCAAGATCATGCAGGCGCGCATGGATCTGGCGAAGTCGAAGGGTTGCGATGGCGTGGACCCGGACAACGTCGACGGCTATGCCAACAAGCCGGGTCTCCCGCTGACAGCGGTCACGCAGCTGGACTACAACCGTTTTCTCGCAGCCGAGGCGCATGCGCGCGGGCTGGCCGTGGGCCTGAAGAACGACGTGGACCAGATCGCTCAACTGGCGGCGGATTTCGATTTCGCGGTGAACGAGCAGTGCTTCCAGTACAAGGAGTGCGCTACCTACACGCCGTTCACGGCCCAGGGCAAGGCAGTGTTCAACGTGGAGTACGCCTCGAAGTACAAGGATGCGGCGACGCGCGCAACGCTGTGTGCTTCGGCAAAGGCGGCGCATCTTCGCACGCTGGTGCTGCCGCTGAACCTGGATGACGCGTTCCGCTACGCTTGCGATTGAGCGAACCATAGCCGGCAACTGCAAGCTTCCAGCACCAGCTTTTCCGACGCGGCGTTCCCCGCGCCAGGTGCGGGACAGGCGATGGCATCGCACGCACCGTCTTTGTCTTACGCGCGGCTTCCGGCATGCCGACAGAAGTTGTGCCGCGTGCGTCCTATAGTGAAGGCGAGGGCGTCCTCCGGCTACCGGCGCCAGGCTGGGCCGGCCGCTTGCGTTCATCGCGCTTTCGCATTCCGGCGGCGCATCCGCCCGGGGCGAGGCGAGTCTTGCCGGAGAGCCGAACATGGTCGTGCCGCGTCTATCCCTCCTGTCGCTGAGCGTGCTGATGGTGGCCGGCCTGGCGGCGTGCGGCGAAACCGCAACCCTGCCAGTGTCAGCGGGCACCGGCTTCACGCCGCAGTTGCCGGCGCCGAACAAGACCATGCTGCCAACCGTGCACATCGCCCCTGCGAAGGGCTGGGCCGATGGCGCCAAGCCGGTGGCGGCGGACGGCCTGTCCGCCGTGGCGTTTGCCGACAAACTGGATCATCCCCGCTGGCTCTACGTGTTGCCCAATGGCGATGTGCTGGTTGCCGAGACCAACGCACCGCCAAAACCCGACGATGGTAAGGGCATCAGGGGCTGGGTAATGAAACAGGTGATGAAGCGCGCCGGCGCGGGGGTGCCGAGTGCCGATCGCATTACGCTGTTGCGCGACACCGATGGCGATGGCGTGGCCGATGCGCGCTCGGTTTTCCTCAAGGACCTGCATTCGCCTTTCGGCATGGTGCTGGTCGGCAATGATTTCTACGTGGCCGACACCGATGCCGTGCTGCGCTTCCCCTACCAACCCGGACAGACCCAGGTTACCGCACCCGGCGTGAAAGTGGTGGACCTGCCGGCTGGCCCGATCAACCATCACTGGACCAAGAACATCATCGCCAGCCAGGACGGCGGCAAGCTGTATGTCACCGTCGGCTCGAACAGCAACGTCGGCGAGAACGGCATCGACAAGGAGGAGGGCCGCGCGGCCATCTGGGAAGTCGATCCAAAGACCGGAGCGCATCGCATCTTCGCCAGCGGCTTGCGCAATCCCAACGGCATGGCGTGGGAGCCCGCCAGCGGAGCGCTGTGGACCTCGGTCAACGAGCGCGACGAAATCGGCAGCGATCTGGTGCCTGACTACATTACCTCGGTGAGCGACGGGGCCTTTTACGGCTGGCCCTTTAGCTACTACGGCCAGCATGTGGACGAACGCGTGAAGCCGCAGCGGCCCGAAATGGTGGCCAAGGCCATCCCGCCCGATTACGCGGTCGGCCCGCACACCGCCTCGCTTGGCCTCGCCTCGTCGCAAGGCAACTCGCTCACGGCTGCGTTCAAGGACGGTATGTTTGTCAGCCAGCATGGCTCGTGGAACCGCAAGCCGCACAGCGGCTACAAGGTGATCTTCGTGCCGTTTGCCAACGGCAGACCGGCAGGTCCGCCTGTGGATGTGCTGACGGGATTTCTTGACAAGGACGGCGACGCCCAAGGGCGGCCGGTAGGCGTGGCCATCGACAAGCGCGGGGCGCTGCTGGTTGCCGACGATGTCGGCAATGTGGTTTGGCGGGTGGCCGTGGCGAAGTAGTACCGCCACGCACCGCGCATGTTGTGGCCCAACGCCTACTTGCTCACCCCCATCTGCCTGAGCAGGCCCAGGTTGTCCTCCAGATGCCAGTTCTCCACGATCTTGCCGTTCGCCACGCGGTACAGGTCGAAGGCCTGGAAGTCGATCTGCTGGCCCTGGCCCTTGCTGTCGCCGAACGCCCCGGTAAAGTGGCCGCGAAAGCGCAGATGCACCGCGACCCGGTCGCCGGCGATGACCACGTCTTCCATTTCCGCGCTGAGATCCGGTACCGCGGCGCGGAATCCCCTGGAGGCCTGCAACGGGCCGCGCAGGCCTTGCTCGCGGCCGGGCGGCAGCGTGCGGTCGCTGAAGTCCGGGGCGAGTGCGAGCGTGGCGTAGCGTTCGTCGCCGGTGTGCCAGAAGGTGGCGTAGCGGCGGGCGGCGAGAAGCGCGGCTGCCGCGGACGGCTGGCCGGCGCCCTGGGCCAGGTGCTGCGGGTGGACCAGCTCGTCGCCGGCAGCGGCGGCGCTTTGCGATAGCGGTAACAGGGCGACGCCTAGGGCGGCTACGAATGCGCGTACTGGCGCGAGGTTTGTGGTTTTCATGTCGGCTTGTACTCGTCTGTATGTTCGTGGTTTTGCCCTGGCTTATGCCGCCGGCACGTCGCTCGCGCCGAGCGCGAAGCGGGCGATGTCGTCCTTGCGCATGAAGGTCACGCCGGCATGGCCCTGGGCGTAGCGGATAAACGCTTCGAGCGCCCGCACGCGTGCCGGGGAACCGGAGATGCGGTCGTGCGTGCTGATGGACATCATGCGGCGGCGGTGGGCGCCTTCGGCGTAGAGCACATCGAACTCCGCCTTCAGTTCGCCGAGCATGTCTTCGGCCGTGGTCGATGGCGAGTCGAAGCGCACGATGTCGTTGTTGCGCACGGTGTAGGGCACCACGGCGAACGGCTTGCCGCCTACCTGCAGCACGGATGGCTCGTCGCGGCTGAGGTCGTCGATGTGATAGAGGAAGCCGAGCGACTGCAGGATCGGCAGCGTATTGGGCGAGCCGCGCATCCAGAAGGCGTTGAAGCCGAGGGGCCGCGTGCCGGTGGCGCGCTGGATGGTGTCGATGCTCTGCACGTAGCTGGCGCGTTCCGCTTCGGCACTCATGCTGTATTGCGGCTCCCAGGTCTGGCCATGGCCCGAGGCTTCGTGCCCGCGCGCGACGATTTCGCGCGCCAGTTCGGGATGGCGCTCGACTGCCTGACCCACCATATGCGAGGTCACCTTGATACCGGCGCGGTCCCACAGGTCCAGCAGACGCGGGATGCCTTCGCGCACGCCGTAGGTGTACCAAGACTGCAGCGGGTAGTCCGGGTACTTGGGGTCGAGCGGAGGGAAGGGGCCGCTGGCGCCGCGCTCGGGCTGGGCGCCGGCCTCGAACTGCATTGAGATGGAGATGACGAGTTGCGCGCCATCCGGCCAGAATCGGGTGCGGCCGGCGCGAGCTTGCTGGCGCGCCTGGCCGGGGTGCGCGGTGGCGCCGCCGGCTGCAGCTGCGGCCAGCGGCAGCGCAGCGGTGAGTACGGCTGCGCTGCCCAGGAAGTGGCGGCGCGGAATCCGCGGCGCGCGCGTCGTCGGTCTGGTGGGCTGGTTCGTGCTCATGTTCGGTTTCCTTGCCTTGCGGCGGTTGCATGAGTACGGACTTTATGATTCAAGCTGAAATTGATAAATATCCATTTTTAACTATCAATTTCAAAAACAGTTTGTTAATTGGTGCGCCGCGCGAAACGATAAGAGTTGGCGGCGCCAGGCACGCGTCAGATGGGTATGAGATACCCGCTGCCGGCGGCGTCCCGGATCACCTTTCCGAGCGTTTCCATGAAAGCTGTGGCGGCGGGGCTATCCGGCCGGCCGCGGCGCCGGTGCAGTGCGGCCGTGCGGCTGAAGCCGGGATGCGCGACCGGCGCGTAGGCCAGCCCGGCGAAGCTGCCGCTGCGCTGCGTGCCGGCGATATGCAGCGCCAGCGGGCTGGCGATGGTGTACAGGCGGCCGCCGAGCACGGCGCGCAGCAAGGCTTCCACGCTGGGGCCTTCCAGCCGGGGCCGCAGCACGATGCCGGCGGCCTGCGCGGCCGCGTCGATCTGCCGGCGCATGGCGAAGCGCTCGGGCAGCAGCGCCAGGGGCAGCGTTCCCAGTTGCGCCAGGGTCACGGTTTCCTGTTCGCGTGGCAGCTTGTGTCCGGGTGCGATCAAGGCAAGCGTTTCCGAGAACAGCGGCACCTGTTCGATGCGTTTTGGCGCGTCCTTCGCAAACGCCAGGCCAAGATCGATCTGTCCGTCCAGCAGGGAACGGTCGACCTCGGCGGCGGCAAACTCGAACACCTGGATATCCAGCCCCGGATGCGCATCGACCAGCGCTTGCACGGCAGGCATCACCAGCGCGGAAAGATAGGTATGGGTGGCGCCGATGCGCAGCGTGCCCTCCACCGCGCCGCGCTGAGAGGCTGCGGATACGATGACCCGTTCGAGCTGATCGAGCACGGGTTCGAGCGCCAGAACCAGTTGCCTGCCCGCATCGGTCAGTTCCAGCTTGCGGCCCACGCGTCCGAACAGCGGCACCCCCAGGCTCTGCGCGAAGATGCGCAGGTGCTGTGACAAGGCCGGTTGCGTCAGGCCGAGCGAATCGGCCGCGGCGGTCACGCTGCCATGGCGGGCAACGGCCATGAAGCTGCGGACCAGGCGCAGGTCCATGGCTTCGGGCGTGGCCGTTGATCTCATAATCTGTCGTGATGAATTGAAAATCGATTCATCATTTTACAGAGCATGTCGTAACTGCTGGAATGCATGCACAACATGGAAAACACCAGGAGACCCCCATGTCATGCCATTCCAGCGCCGACCGGCGCAACCGCCGGCTGCTTGCCTTCTTGTCGCCCGCGCTCGCAGCCGCCGCGCTCTGCCTGACATTCGCGCCAGCGGCCAGCGCTGCCTATCCGGATCGCCCGATCCGCCTGGTGGTGCCGTATGCGCCCGGCGCCACCACCGACTCGCTCGCCCGCCTGATCGGGAAAGAACTGCAGGTCCGCCTGAAGCAACCGGTGGTGGTGGAGAACCGGCCCGGCGCGGGCGGCACCATCGGCAGCGACTATGTCAGCAAGGCGCCTGCCGATGGCTATACCTTGTTGCTGGGCGCGGTCGGGCCGGTCTCGGTCGGCAAGGCGTTGTATCCCGCGCTGCCCTACGATCCAGCGAAGGACCTGGCCGGCGTCGGCCTGATCGGCACGGTGCCGTTCATCCTGGTGGCGGGCACCCGCGGGCAGCGCTTCGATTCCGTGCCCGCGCTGGTGCGCGCGTCCGCCGCGGCGCCCGACACCATCGCCTACGGCTCGGCGGGCAACGGCACGCCGCAGCACATCATCGGGGCGATGTTCTCGCAGGCTACCGGCGCGCGCCTGCTGCATTCTCCCTACAAGGGGTCGGGCCCCGCCATCAACGATCTGCTGGGCGGGCAGATTGCGCTGATGTTCGACAGCCCCGTGCTGCTGCTGCCGCACATCAAAGCCGGCACGGTGGTGCCGCTGGCGCAGACCGGCGCACGACGCTCCGCCTTGCTGCCGGGGGTGCCCACCATGCGCGAGCAAGGCGTGCGCGATTTCGACGCGGCGCCGTGGTACGGAATCATGGCGCCGGGCAAGCTGCCGGGCGATATCCTCAACCGGCTCAACCACGAGCTGAATGCGGTGCTCGCCGACAAGCAGATGCAGGAACGCCTGCTGGCGCTTGGCGTGGAAGCCCGGCCGCTGGATCCTGCCGGCTTCCGCCAGTTCCTGTCGCAGGCGCAGGCGAGTTGGACCCGCGCCGTATCCTCCGCCTCGGTGAAACCGGACTGATCATGCCGCACCTGATTACCGAAACCACGCGGCAACTCGCGGACAGGATCGACTTCGCGCATGTGTTCGCCGGCGTGCACCGCGAACTCGCAGGGCATGGCTACGCGCAACTGGCGGATCTCAAGAGCCGCCTGCTGGTGGCGGAGGTTGCGCTGACCGGCGACGACCCCGAAGCCGGCTTCGTCGTGACGCATCTCGTGATGACCAATGCGCGGCCGGAGCCGGTGCAGGCCGCCATGGCCGCGGTCGTGCTGGCGCATATGGCGGCAGCCGTCAGGCAGGCCGCTTTCGCCGGCAACGTGCAGGTGTGCGTGCTGCATCGCCTGGCGGCACAGGGGACGTATCGGAAGACAGTGGTGGTGAGCCCGGGCGCGGTTTGAGGCTTGAGGCTTGAGAGGCGAGGGGGCTAGCGCTGTGCCTGCTCCAGTTCACGCCACGCCAGGAACAGGCGCGTGTCGAACTCGAGCTGGTGATACGCCGGCTCCATGTATTCGCACAGGCGGTAGAACGCCTTGTTGTGATCGCTTTCCTTCAGGTGCGCGAGTTCGTGCACCACGATCATGCGCAGGAATTCGGGCGGCGCTTCCTTGAACAGCGAGGCCACGCGGATTTCCTTCTTGGCCTTGAGCTTGCCACCCTGCACGCGCGAGATGGCGGTGTGCAGCCCGAGCGCGCGATGCACCACGTCGATCTTCGCGTCGAACGCGATCTTGTGGACCGGCGGCGCGGTGCGCAGGAATTCCTGCTTCAGTTCGGCGGTGTAGTCGTACAGCGCGCGGTCTGTCTGCACGGTGTGCCGGGCCGGGTATTTCTTCGCCAGGTGCTCGCCAAGGCGATTGGCGGCAACCAGCTGGCGCACCTGGTCGAGCACGGCATCGGGATACGCGCTCAGGAAGCGCAGCGGATCCTTGGCGCCGGGGCGCCAGGTTTCGCTGGCGGGAGCGGGATGGCTACGGTTGCTCAATGGTGGTGATGGTGGTGGTGTGCCCAGTTGCCGTCGACGGAGGAGACGAAGGACTCGACCGCATCCTTGTCGCCGGTGGCGTGACGAACCAGCTCACCGCATTTGCACCAGCCCTGGTATGGCGTGATGTGCGAACAGGCGGATACCTTCTGCAGAAACAGCGTGACGGGCTTGGTGCACTTCTTGCACTTGAAGGTGAGGGTGCGGGCGGGTTTGCTCATCGGATCGGGCTTGAATACGGGGTGGTTCGGCGGTGCCGGCGGTTGGCGGCGGGACAACGGGCATTTTAACCTGCCCTTGCCAGGCGTTCATGCCCGGTGCCGTTGCGCTTGTCCGGCCCTTTGCCGCCTATTCCTTCACCGCCCCCGTCATGCCCGACACGTAGTACTCGACAAAGAACGAGTACACCAGCGCTACCGGCAGCGAGCCCAGCAAGGCGCCTGCCATCAGCGCGCCCCAGTGGTAGACGTCGCCCTCGATCAGCTCGGTGACGATGCCCACCGGCACCGTTTTCACTTCCGACGAGGAAATAAAGGTCAGCGCGTAGATGAACTCGTTCCACGACAGCGTGAAGGCGAAGATGCCGGCCGAGATCAGTCCCGGCACGGCCAGCGGCAGGATGATCTTGACCAGGATCTCCCAGCGGGTGGCGCCGTCGATCAGCGCGCATTCTTCCAGTTCGTAAGGGATGGAGCGGAAGTAGCCCATCAGCAGCCAGGTGCAGAACGGGATCAGGAAGGTGGGATAGGTCAGGATCAGCGCCCAGCGCGTATCGAACAGGCCGAGCTGGAACACGATCGATGCCAGCGGGATAAACAGGATCGAGGGCGGGATCAGGTAGGCCAGGAAGATGGCCAGCCCGACCTGCTTCGCGCCCTGGAAGCGCAGCCGCTCGATCGCGTAGGCGGCCAGCACGCTGGCGGCCAGCGAGGCGAAGGTCGATACCGTCGAGACGATCACGGTATTGAGCAGCCAGGCCGGGTAGGGCGTGTTGAACAGCAGCTTCTTGAAATGCGCGAAGGTGGGCGCCATCACCAGGAACGGGTTGGCGCTGCGCATCAGCAGTTCGCCATCCGGCTTGAAGGCGGTGATCGCCATCCAGTAGAACGGAAACAGCAGCACGAAGACGAAGATGCCTAGTGGGATGTAGATGGTCACCCAGCGCCGCGGTATCGATTGCAGGTAGTCCATGCCCTGCTGCTCGGGCGCGCTCATCGCTTTCGCTTTCATTTGTCGCCTCCCTGTTGCCAGCCGCGCCGCTGCAGGCCGAAGTAAGAGAACAGGATGGCAGCCAGCAGGAAGGGCACCATCATGGTGGCGATCGCCGCGCCTTCGCCCAGTGAACCGCCGGGAATCGCGCGCTGGAAGGACAGGGTGGCCATCAGGTGAGTGGCGTTGAGCGGGCCGCCGCGCGTGAGCACGTAGATCAGCTGGAAATCGGTGAAGGTGAACAGCACGGAGAAGGTCATCACCACCGCGATGATCGGCGTCAGCAGCGGCAGCGTGACATAGCGGAACTGCTGCCACGGCGTGACGCCGTCGATCGATGCCGCTTCGTACAGCGTGGGCGAGATGGTCTGCAGCCCGGCCAGCAGGGAGATCGCGACAAAGGGAATGCCGCGCCAGACATTGGCGGCGATGGTGGAGAAGCGGGCCAGCCACGGGTCGCCGAGGAAATCGATATAGCGGTCGATCAGCCCGAGCTTGACCAGGCTCCAGCTGATGATGGAAAACTGCGCATCATAGATCCACCAGAAGGCCAGCGCCGACAGCGCCGTCGGCACAATCCACGGCAGCAGCACGATGGCGCGGAAGAACGATTTGAACGGCAGGTTCTTGTTGAGCAGCAGCGCCAGCCACAGCCCCAGCGCGAACTTCAGCACGCTGGCCACCAGCGTGTAGAACAGCGTGTTGAACAGCGCCAGTTGCGTCAGCGAGTCGCCGGCCAGGTAACTGTAGTTGGCCAGCCCGATCCATTCGCCGGTGCCGCCGATCTTGGTATTGGTGAAGCCGAGCCAGACGCCGAGGCCGAGCGGATATGTCAGGAAGACCAGCAGCAACAGCGCCGTGGGCAGCATGAACAGCAGCCCCAGCGTATGGCGGTTGTTCAACAGGCGGGATAGCATGGATCACCTCGGCGGCTGCCGGTCCGGCGCTGGAAACGCCGGACCGGATCTTCAGAACGGCGGCGCGGCGGTGTGCCGCCGCGCCTTCCCTGCTTCGGGCGTTGGCGACATCACGCCTTGTAGTAGCGCTCGGCACGCTGCGCCGCGCGCGCCGCCGCCTCCTTCGGCGTCTTGGAACCGCTGGCCGCCTCGGCCACCATGTCGAGCACGATGTAGTCAGCCATGGACGCGGCCGAAGCGGTGCCCAGCGGGCCGGCGTGGCCGTTGTCGAGCATCAGCGCGGCGGAGTCGCGATAGACGGTGTGCTTGGGATCGGCCGTCCAGATCGGGTTGGCCTCGTAGGCCTTGAGCGGCTGGCTGACGTAGCCGATGGCGGCTTCCATCCATGGGTTGTACTGCTCCGGTTCCATCATGAATTGCAGGTAGGCCTTGGCCGCGTTCGGGAACTTGGAATATCGGAACAGCATCATTTGCGTGATCTGCATCAGTTCGGTGGGTTTGCCGGACGTGCCGATCGGGAAGTGCGCGTGCTGGATGTCCCGCGCCATCTCCTGCAGCTTGGGCTCCTTCGAATTCTTGGCCGCGTAGTAGACCGAGATGCCGTTGGCGGTCAGGCTGACCTGGCCGTCCAGGAAGGCCTTGTTGTTCGACGGGTCCTGCCAGGACAGCGTGCCGGGCACGAAGGTGGCATAGAGTTGCTTGGCATACTCCAGCGCGGCCCAGGTCTCGGGCGAGTTGACCACGACCTTGCCCTTGGTATCGACCAGCATGCCGCCATGCGACCAAAGCAGCCAGTGCGCCCAGTTGTTGCCGTCGCCGACCGCCTTGCCCAGCGCGAAGCCGCAGGGCGTGTTCTTGGCCTTGAGCCCCTGGCACAGTTTGAGGAAGCCGGCGAGGTCCTTGGGGATGGTCTCAAAGCCCGCTGCCTTGACATGGCTCTCGCGATAGACCAGCGCGTTGCCCACCACGCCCAGCGGCAGGCCGATCCACTTGCCGTTGTGCGTGCCGTATTTGCGGCACACGTCGTACCAGCCGCCGTATTTGCCGCCGAGGTAGGTGGCCAGGTCCGACATGTCGACGAGCTTGTCGGGATACTGTTGCGGGTCGTCGAACCAGCCGACGATGATGTCCGGCCCGCTACCAACGCTGGCCGCCACGGCGGCCTTGGGGCGCACGTCTTCCCAGCCTTCGTTGTCGACCCGCACCTCGATCCCGGTGAGTTCGGAGAACTTCCTGGTGTTGGCGTTCCACAAGTCTTCGTCGCCCTGCACGAAGCGCTTCCAGCGCAGCACCCGCAGCTTGGCGCCCGCTTCCGGTTTGTACAGCAGCGGGGCGGGCGCGGCGAAGGCATGGCCGCCCAGCGCCGTGGTGGCGGCGACGGCAGCCGTGGATGCCAGGAAATCGCGTCTCGTGAAGTTGGTCGGTGCGCTCATCGTTTTGTCTCCTCCGTGGTCAGGGGTTCCGCCCCGTGCTGGTCATGCCTGTTTCCCGGATCACCCTGCGCATCCGGCGTGCCGTGCCGCAGCAGCGACTGGCCCGTGTCGGCATCGAACAGGTGGGTGTGCTGGTGGTCGGGCACGAGGTTCAGGATGTCGCCCGCGGCGAAGTCATGGCGCTCGCGGAATATCGAGATGAAGTCCGTTTCGCAGAAGCGCGAATAGATCTCGGTGTTGGCGCCGGTAGGCTCGACTACCGACACGCGGTTGCGCAGGCCTTGGCCGGTCGCGTCCAGGCTCAGGTGCTCGGGCCGCACGCCATAGATCACGCGCTGGCCGTCGGTCCCGGCGCCGGCGTCGAAGCGCGTGGGGGGCGGCAGGCGCGTGCCATCGGGAAACTCGACAACCGTATCGCCGCCCTGGCGGCGCAGCACGCCGGGCACGAAGTTCATCGCGGGCGAGCCGATGAAACCGGCCACGAAGAGATTGTCGGGATGGTCGTAGAGGTCCAGCGGCTTGCCGCGCTGCTCCACGCGGCCGTCGCGCATCACCACGATCTGGTCGCCCATGGTCATGGCTTCGATCTGGTCATGCGTGACGTAGACCGAGGTGGTGCGCAGGCGCTGGTGCAGCTCCTTGATCTCCGCGCGCATCTGCACGCGCAGCTTGGCGTCGAGGTTGGAGAGCGGCTCGTCGAAGAGGAACACTTGCGGATCGCGCACGATGGCGCGTCCCATCGCCACCCGCTGCCGCTGGCCGCCCGAAAGCTGGCGCGGGTAGCGATCCAGCAAACTGCCCAGGCCGAGAATGGCGGAAGCCTTGTCCACCTTCTGCCTGATCTCGTCCTTATCCCCCTTGGCGAGCTTGAGCGAGAAAGCCATGTTGTCGTAGACCGTCATATGCGGGTAGAGCGCATAGTTCTGGAACACCATGGCGATGTCGCGCTCCTTTGGCGGCAGGCGATTGACCACCCGGCCGCCGATGGCGATCTCGCCGGTGGTGATTTCCTCCAGCCCGGCAATCATGCGCAACAGCGTGGATTTGCCGCAGCCGGATGGTCCCACCAGCACGGTGAACTCGCCGTCGGCGATGTCGATGTCCACGCCGCGGATGACCTGCGTGCTGCCGAAGTACTTCTGGATGCCGCGAATCTGAACCGATGCCATGCGTGGTGTCTCCGTTGGCCGTTCATGCCGGGAGCGGCCGTTCGTCGCGAATGCAAAGCTGCGGAAAGCCGCGTTGCGACAACGCGTCTCAGTGGTTGTCCTTGGGTACGGCGGCGCCGCTCTTGCCCACCAGGAAATCCATGTCGGCGCCCAGGTTGGCTTGTTGCACGTGCTCGACATAGAGCCGGGTCCAGCCGCGTTCCATCGGCAGCGCAGGCGCTTGCCACGCTGCGCGGCGGCGCTGCAATTCCTCGTCGCCGACATGCAGGTGCAGCTTGCGCGCGGGTACATCCAGCTCCACCATGTCGCCGTCGCGCACCAGCGCGAGCGGGCCCCCGGCCGCGGCCTCGGGCGCCACGTGCAGCACCACTGTGCCGTAGGCAGTGCCGCTCATGCGCGCATCCGAGACGCGGACCATGTCCGTGATGCCCTTGCGCAGCACCTTGGGCGGCAGCGGCATGTTGCCGGCCTCGGCCATGCCGGGGTAGCCGCGCGGGCCGCAGTTCTTGAGCACCAGCACGCAGGTTTCGTCCACATCGAGCGATTCGTCGTCGAGGCGCTGGTGCATATGCTCGCTGTTCTCGAACACCACCGCGCGGCCCGTGTGCCTGAGCAGCGCCGGGGTGGCGGCGGAGGGCTTGATCACCGCGCCGTCGGGGCACAGGTTGCCGCGCAGCACGGCAATGCCCGCGTTCGCCTTGAAGGGCGCGTCGAAGGCGTGGATGACTTCGCGGTTCCAGTTGGGCGCGTCCTTGCAGTTGTCCCACAGCGTCTTGCCGTTGACGGTCAGCGCGTCGCGCGCCAGCACCGCGCCCAGTTCGCGGATTACCGCCGGCAGACCGCCGGCGTAATAGAAGTCTTCCATCAGGTGGCGCCCGGAGGGCTGCAGGTCGAGCAGGCAGGGCAGCTCGTGACCCAATGCGTCCCAGTCTTCCAGGCTCAGCTTGACGCCGATGCGGCCGGCGATGGCAAGCAGGTGGATCACCGCGTTGGTCGAGCCGCCGATCGCCGCGTTGACGCGGATGGCGTTCTCGAAGGCAGGCCGGGTGAGGATCCGCGACATCACCAGGTTGTCCTTGACCATCTCCACGATGCGGCGCCCCGAGGCGCGCGCCAGCACATTGCGGCGGCCGTCCACCGCCGGAATCGCGGCGTTGCCGGGCAGGCTCATGCCGAGTGCTTCCACCATGCTGGCCATGGTCGACGCGGTGCCCATGGTCATGCAGTGGCCATGCGAGCGGTGCATGCAGCTTTCGGCTTCGAAGAAATCCTCCTGCGACATCTGTCCGGCCCGCACCGCTTCCGACATCTTCCAGACATCGGTGCCGGAGCCCAGCTCGCCGCCGCGAAACTTGCCGCTCAGCATCGGGCCGCCGGAGACGCCGATGGTGGGCAGGTCGCAGGACGCCGCGCCCATCATCAGCGCCGGCGTGGTCTTGTCGCAGCCCATCAGCAGCACCACGCCATCGATCGGATTGCCGCGAATCGATTCCTCCACGTCCATGCTGGCCAGGTTGCGGAACAGCATCGCGGTCGGGCGCAGCATGGTCTCGCCCAGCGACATCACCGGGAATTCGAGCGGAAAGCCGCCCGCTTCCCATACGCCGATCTTGACCTGTTCGGCCAGCGTGCGGAAATGCGAGTTGCAGGGGGTGAGTTCGGAATACGTGTTGCAGATGCCGATGACCGGGCGGCCGTCGAACTGATCGTGGGGAATGCCGCGGTTTTTCAGCCACGAGCGGTAGATGAAGCCATCGCGGTCAAGCCGGCCGAACCAGGCCTGGCTGCGGCGCACGGGGTGCACCGGGGGCTTCGGCGGTTTTTCGTCGTTCACTCGGGTCTCCTGCGTTCTGCGGGGGCCGCGTAGCGACGTCCAGCGCTTTCGCGCCACGTGTGCTGATGCCCGCTTTCTTGTGCGATGCAGATCCGGATGCCTGCGACCGCCACTGCCTTGCCGCGCGCATGCCGAGTGAGCGGAGTCTAGTTCAGGACTATCGACAGGTAAACTGGTATTACCAATTAGGGGTCTCTACTGCCGTCTCTACCGCCGCGCGCGGTGCCGTTGCCGATGCTGCAGTGCATTCGCGTTGCGCCTGGACATTGAACAGCGCGCTGCCTAGACTTCAGCGGACTGGACAACTGGTCAAACCAATCTCGCGCCGCGAGCCGGCGGCGCGGGACTGCGAAACACCGCAACCGCCAGCGCACGATTCGCGCACTGGAGATCTGTGCTGGCCACTCGGGGCTGCTTGTCCATGCCTATCCAATCGATCGAGCCACAGCGCCTTTACCGCCAGATCAGCAACCAGTTGCGCGGGTTGATCCTGGCCGGCGAGTTTCCGGTGGGCTCGCGCCTGCCGGCGGAGCGGGATCTGTCGGTGCAGCTCGGCGTGAGCCGGCCGTCGCTGCGCGAGGCATTGATCGCGCTCGAGGTCGAGGGCTATATCGAAGTGCGGATGGGCTCGGGCATCTATGTGTGCGAACCACCTTCGCACGCCGATGCGGGCTTCGACCTGTCCGGCGAGGAGGGACCGCTCGAACTGATCCGCGCCCGCGCGCTGGTGGAAGGCGAGGTTGCCGCGCTGGCGGCAAGAAGCGGGCGCAAGGCCCAGTTCGACGCCATCGAGGAGGCGATCGCGCAGATGGCCGCCGATGCCGCCGCGGGCCTCACGCCGCTCGATGCCGACCGCCTGTTCCACGTGCGCGTGGCCGAGGCCACCGGCAACAGCGTGCTGGTGGGCGTGGTGCGGCGGCTCTTCGACCTGCGCCTGGGCCCGCTGTTCGATCAGTTGGACAGCCACTTCGAAACGCCCGAGGTATGGGCGCGGGCGATCACGGAGCACCGCGCCGTGCTGGCGGCGCTGCGCGGCAAGGATCCCGAGCTGGCGCGCGCGCTGATACAGCGGCACATGGATATCGCCTACCGCCGGCTGACGTCCAGCCTGACCCGCGCGCGCAGGCGCCCGGCCGGCAACTTGCGCGCCGGGAAAGCGTCCTGACGGGCCGCGGCCGGACCGGCTTTGCTACACTTGGCCGATTCCCCCATTTCACCTCCCCCAATTCACTCGGATTCGCATGGCACAGTACGTTTTCACCATGAACCGCGTGGGCAAGATCGTTCCGCCCAAGCGTCACATTCTCAAGGACATCTCGCTGTCCTTCTTCCCGGGCGCCAAGATCGGCGTGCTGGGCCTGAACGGCTCGGGCAAGTCGACCGTGCTGAAGATCATGGCGGGCATCGACAAGGAGATCGAGGGCGAGGCCACGCCCATGCCCAACCTGAACATCGGCTACCTGCCGCAGGAACCGCAGCTCGATCCCGAACAGACGGTGCGCGAATCGGTGGAAGCCGCGCTGGGCGGCGTGTTCGAGGCACGCCAGAAGCTCGATGAGATCTACGCGGCCTATGCGGAACCGGACGCCGACTTCGACGCGCTGGCGGCGGACCAGGCCAAGTACGAAGCGATCCTCGCGGCCAGCGACGGCAACAACGCCGAACTGCAGCTGGAAATCGCAGCCGACGCGCTGCGCCTGCCGCCCTGGGACGCCAAGGTGGGCAACCTGTCCGGCGGCGAGAAGCGCCGCGTGGCGCTGTGCCGCCTGCTGCTGTCGCGCCCCGACATGCTGCTGCTAGACGAACCCACCAACCACCTGGATGCGGAATCGGTGGAGTGGCTGGAGCAGTTCCTCACGCGCTTCCCCGGTACCGTGGTGGCTGTGACCCACGATCGCTACTTCCTGGACAACGCGGCCGAATGGATCCTGGAACTGGACCGCGGCCACGGCATCCCCTGGAAGGGCAATTACAGCTCCTGGCTGGACCAGAAGGAAACCCGCCTGAAACAGGAAGAGTCTAGCGAGTCGGCCCGCCAGAAGGCGCTGCACAAGGAACTGGAATGGGTGCGGCAGAACCCGAAGGGGCGCCAGGCCAAGTCCAAGGCGCGTCTGGCGCGCTTCGACGAACTGAACAGCCAGGAATACCAGAAGCGCAACGAAACCCAGGAAATCTTCATCCCCGCGGGTGAGCGCCTGGGCAACGAGGTGATCGAATTCAACGGTGTGAGCAAGGCCTATGGCGACCGCCTGCTGATCGATGACCTCAGCTTCAAGGTGCCGCCTGGCGCCATCGTCGGCATCATCGGCCCGAACGGCGCCGGCAAGTCGACCTTCTTCCGCATGCTCACCGGCAAGGAAACGCCGGACAGCGGCGAGATCAAGGTGGGCCCGACCGTGAAGATGGCCTACGTGGACCAGAGCCGCGATGCGCTCGACGGCAGCAAGACCGTGTTCGAGGAGATCTCAGGCGGCGCCGACGTGCTGACCGTGGGCCGCTACGAAACGCCGTCGCGTGCCTATATCGGCCGCTTCAACTTCAAGGGCTCGGACCAGCAGAAGCACGTGGGCACGCTCTCGGGCGGCGAGCGCGGGCGTCTGCACCTGGCCAAGACGCTGATCTCCGGCGGCAATGTGCTGCTGCTCGATGAACCGTCCAATGACCTGGACGTGGAAACGCTGCGCGCGCTGGAAGACGCGCTGCTGGAGTTTGCGGGCTGCGTGATGGTGATCTCGCACGATCGCTGGTTCCTGGACCGGATCGCCACCCACATCCTGGCATTCGAAGGCGAGTCGCACGTGGAGTTCTTCCCTGGCAACTACCAGGAATACGAGGCGGACAAGAAGCGCCGCCTGGGTGAAGAGGGCGCCAAGCCGAAGCGTATCCGCTACAAGCCTATCGCGCGATAAGCACGATCATCCTGGCGGCATCCGGTTACGGGCCGCCAACGGACAAGGGCCCCGCTCGCGCGGGGCCCTTTGCTTTTTGCGTGTCCGCGTATTACGCCACATCCGCATTGAGCGGCGGCGCTGGCTTGGGCACCAGCTTCAGCTTCGTAATCTCCGACGGCGCGCCAAAGCGCTTGGGTGGCCCCCAATAGCCGGTGCCCCTGCTCACATACACCCACATTGCCTCATGCCGGTTCAGCCCGGCGGTATAGGGCTGCTGCATCGGCACAAACAGGTTCCACGGCCAGAACTGGCCGCCATGCGTATGTCCGGAAAGCTGCAGGTCGAAGCCAGCGTTGGAAGCGGCGGGCGCGGTGCGCGGCTGGTGCGCCAGCAGGACACGCGCGGCGACGACAGATGGCGCGCCGTCCAGCGCGCGCGCCGGGTCGCTGCGATGGCTTTCGTCGAAGCGGTGGGCGGAATAATCGGTCACGCCGGCCAGCACCAGTGCGTCTTCATCCTGCCCGATCACCACGTGCTCGTTCATCAGCACCTGCAGGCCCAGCCTGCGCAGTTCGATGATCCACGGCTCGGCGCCGGCGTAGTACTCGTGGTTGCCGGTGACGAAGAACGTGCCGTGGCGCGCCTTCAGGTCGCCCAGCGGCGCCGTGTGCGGCGCCAGCTCGCGTACCGTGCCGTCGACCAGGTCGCCGGTGATGGCGATGGCGTCCGGCTGCAACTCGTTGACGCGCGCGACGATGCGTTCCAGATAGGCGCGCTTGATGGTGGGGCCAACATGGATATCGCTGATCTGCACGATGGTGAAATCGTGCAGCGAGTCGGGCAGGCCGGCGATCGGCACTTCCACCTCCACCACCTGCGCCAGCCGCCGCGCATTGAACAGCCCCAGCGCGGTAACCAGCAGCGCCAGCACCGGTACCGCGGCAGCGGTGCGCGACAGCAGCCAGGCCGGGTGCCAGCCAGTGACGGCGCCCGCCAGCAGCACAATGTCGCGCGCCAGCGTCAGCACCAGCAGAGAGGAAAAGAACCCCATCGCCAGCATGCCTACCCAGGTGAGCGCGTCGCACCATGGCTGGTCCAGGCGCCGCGCGAGCAGGCCGGCGGGGATCAGCGGCCAGGACAGCGCCAGCCACGCCACGGCAAGTGCCTTGACGGCGAACGCCACGGGCAGGTCGGGTAACAGGCGCAGGCCGATGTAGCCGTGCAACAGGCCGACCACGATGGCCGCGACGAAAACGGTGGTGCGAGGGGGCATGCCGCCTCCAGGAGAGCGGGCGCACGGAAATTTGTGGCGTCCTGTTTTGTTTTACATCATTCCGGCGCGATGGCGCAGGTGTAACCGCAGGCGAAGAGCCAGTGTTTCGCAGCCTGCGTGCTCGCAGCCGTACCCGCGTGTCTGGCCGGCGGCGCTTTTGCCGCGCGATGCATGACGTGGCTAGTTGAGGCTGCCGGCGGGCACATTCAAGAGGCCGGCACGGTTTTGGGCACAGCGCCTTCCGGCCAACGCAAGATGCGTACCCTGACAAGTATTGAAAGCCGCACCCCACGGGGGGCGGGCGGTTTCACGGTGCTCTCTAAAGTACTTAACACGCCGCAAAAAAGATTGAATTGTGCGCTTTTCGCTCCTGCGCTTAACTTGCCGGGCTAATTGCGTCCGTACGGCAGCCGCCGGCCGGCCAGGCGAATGCGGGAGGGTTGGAAATGAAGCGGACGGGTCGGCGGTGGACGGCATTGCTGCCGGTGGTGGCAGCGTGGGCGCTGGCCGCCTGCGGCAAGCAGGAAGCGCCGCCTGCGGCGCAGCAGGAGGTACCGGTGCAGGTCGTCAAGACCGTGGCGCAGGATCTGCCTGTCACCTTCGAGTTCGTGGGCCAGACCCAGAGCGACCAGGCGGTCGACATCCGCGGCCGGGTGTCCGGCTTCCTGGTGAAGCGGGCCTATGTGGAAGGTGCCATGGTCAAGGCCGGCCAGTTGTTGTTCGAAATCGACCACAAGCCCTTCCAGGCCCAGCTCGACGCAGCCAAGGCGCAACTGGCGCAAGAGCGCGCCCGGCTGGAGGTGGCGCGCGCCAACCTGGCACGGGTCAAGCCGCTGGCGGAGCGCAACGCGCTGTCGGCGAAAGACCTCGACGATGCCACCGGCAACTATCACGCCGCCGCGGCCGGGGTGGAACAGGCCCGCGCACAGGTCGAGGAGCAGCAGCTCAACCTGTCCTACACCTATGTGCGCTCGCCGGTGGATGGCGTGTCCAGTTCCGCCGTGCTGCCGGAGGGCGCCTACGTGAGCACGACCAACAGCCTGCTGACCACGGTGTCCACGCTGACGCCGATGCGCATCAATTTCAGTGTCTCCGAACCCCAGACTCTCGAATTCCGCGCCCAGCAGGCCAGCAAGCAGATGGTGCCGCCTCCCGACCAGCACTACGCGGTCACCGTGGTGCTTGCCGACGGCAGCGAGTTTCCCCGCAAGGGCCGCATTACCTTTGCCGATGCCACT
This sequence comes from Cupriavidus sp. 05L310, assembly GCF_056398185.1. Classification (NCBI taxonomy): domain Bacteria; kingdom Pseudomonadati; phylum Pseudomonadota; class Betaproteobacteria; order Burkholderiales; family Burkholderiaceae; genus Cupriavidus; species Cupriavidus sp. 05L310. The sequence continues at coordinate 57,451 of NZ_JBFTOX010000011.1, read as the reverse complement.
TACAACCAGCAGACCGGTACGTACCTGGTACGCGCGGAGATGCCCAACCCCGAGGGCACACTGCGCCCCGGCCAGTTCGTGCGGGTGCTGGTGAGCGGTGCCACGCGACCCGGTGCCATCGTGGTGCCCCAGCGCGCCGTGGTCCACGGGCCCAAGGGCGACCTGGTCTTCGTGGTGGACAAGGACGGCAAGGCCGCTCCCCGGCCGGTGACCGTGGGTGACCTCTCCGGCTCGATGTGGCGCATCGCCCAGGGCCTGGGGCCCGGCGAGACGGTGGTGGTGGACGGCGCGAGCAAGCTTGCGCCGGGCGCGCCCGTCAAGATCACCGGCGAAGCGCCGCCGGCCGCCGTGGGGGTGGGCAGCGTGCCGGCTTCCGCCCCGTCGGCCCAGTCCGCGCCAGCCGGGGGTGAGGCCAGCCCCGTGGCCAAGTCCTCCTGATACGGAGACCGCCATGCTCTCCGCCTTCTGCGTCCAGCGGCCCATCTTTGCGGCGGTACTGTCGCTAATCATCGTGATCGGCGGCCTGGTCTCGATGTTCGCCCTGCCGATCGCCCAGTACCCCGACATCACCCCGCCGCAGGTCACGGTCAGCGCCACTTATGCCGGCGCGGATTCCGACACCGTGGCACAGACCGTCGCGGCGCCCATCGAGACCCAGGTCAACGGCGCCGACAACATGATCTACATGCAGTCGACGTCGTCACCCACCGGGTCGATGACGCTCAACGTGTATTTCGACATCGGCACCGATCCCGACACCGCGCAGGTGCAGGTGCAGAACCGCGTCAACCTGGCGCTGCCGCAGCTGCCCGACACCGTGCAGAAGACCGGCATCAATGTGCAGAAGCGCTCCTCCAGCTTCCTGCTGCTGATCGGCGTGTATTCGCCCGATGGCAGCTTCGACCAGCAGTACATCAACAACTACGCCAACCTCTATGTGCTCGACGCCATCAAGCGCGTCAACGGCGCCAACCAGGCGCAGATCATGGGTTCGGCCGACCTTGCCATGCGGATCTGGCTCAAGCCTGACCGCATGGCGGCGCTGGGCATCACCGCGCAGGACGTGCAACGCGCGGTGCAGAGCCAGAATGAACAGTTCGGCGCCGGCAGCGTGGGGCAGGCGCCCAACAGCAAGCCGGTGGAACTGACTTTCCCGCTGGTCACGCCGGGGCGCCTGACCACGCCGGAGCAGTTCGAGAACATCATCCTGCGCGCAGACAATACCGGCGCCGCGGTGGTGCGCCTGCGCGACGTGGGCCGCGCCGAGATCGGCCAGCAGCAGTACACGCTGCGCTCTGCGCTCAACGGCAAGCCGGCCACCATCATCGCCGTGTACCAGCAGCCCGGCTCCAACGCGCTGCAGGTGGCCAAGGACGTGCAGAAGGCGCTGGACGAGATGTCCAAGACGTTCCCGAAGGGTGTGAGCTACAAGGTGGCGCTCGACACCACCGAATTCGTGCGCGCATCCATCGACGAGGTGGTGCACACCCTGATCGAGGCGGTGATCCTGGTGGTGCTGGTGGTGTTTATCTTCCTGCAGAACGTGCGCGCCACCATCATCCCGGTGCTGGCCGTGTTCGTCTCGATCCTCGGCACCTTTGCCGGGCTGCTGGCGCTGGGTTTCTCGATCAACCTGCTGACCTTGTTCGCGCTGGTGCTGGCGATCGGCATCGTGGTCGACGACGCCATCGTGGTGGTGGAAAACGTCGAGCGCAATATGGCGGAGTTCCACCTGTCGCCAAAGGACGCCACGCTGCGCGCGATGAAGGAAGTGACCGGCCCGGTGATCGCCATCGTGCTGGTGCTCTCGGCCGTGTTTATCCCGGTGGCCTTCGTCTCGGGCACCACCGGGCAGTTGTACCGGCAGTTCGCGCTGACCATCGTGGTGTCGGTGGTGATCTCGGGCTTCGTCGCGCTGACCTTGTCGCCGGCGCTGGCCGCGCTGATCCTCAAGCCGGGCCATCACGAGCCGTGGCGCGGCTTTGTCTGGTTCAACAAGCGCTTCGACCGGCTGGTGCATCACTATGGCGGCTGGGTGCGCGTGTTCATGCGGCGCTCGGTCGTGGCGATGCTTTGCTTCGGCCTGATGCTGCTGGCGGTGTGGCAGTTGTTCAACCGGATTCCCACCGCCTTCGTGCCATCCGAGGACCAGGGCTATGTGCTGGTGGCGGTGATGATGCCGGATTCCGCCAGCCTGGACCGTACCGAGAAAATCACCTCGCAGGTGGCGGCCATGTTCCGCGAGCACCCCGCGGTGCAGGACGCCTCCGCGCTGTCCGGCTACAGTTTTATCGACAGCCAGTACAAGACCAATGCCGGCACGGTCTTCGTCGCCATGAAGCCGTTCGGCGAGCGCAACAAGCCCGACCTGCTGGTGCCGGGCATGTTGCAGTCGATCACGCCGAAGCTGCGCGCCATTCCCGAAGCCATCATCATCCCGGTCAATCCGCCGTCGATCCCCGGACTGGGCTCGCAGGGCGGCTTCGAGTTCTGGCTGCAAAGCCGCGGCACTGGCACCACCGCGGAGCTGGAGGCGACTACGCGCGCCTTTATCAAGGCCGCCGCCAGCCATCCGGAGCTGGGCCACCTCAACAGCACCATCCAGGCCGCCTCGCGTCAGATGCGGGTGGAAGTGGACAAGGAGAAGGCGGAGACCATGGGTGTGCCCATTGCCGATGTCTATGGCACGCTGCAGACGCAATTCGGCTCGCTCTACATCAGCCAGTTCTCGCAATACAGCCGGGTCTGGCAGGTGATCCTGCAGGCCGAGCCGCAGTACCGCGCCAATCCGAACGACCTGCAGTTCCTCTACGTACGCCAGCAAAGCGGGGCGATGGCGCCGGTGTCCGGCCTGCTCAAGACCACCTACAGCAGCGGCCCCGACCTGCTGTCGCGCTTCAATAACTTCCCGGCGGCCAAGATCACCGGCGATGCTGCGCCTGGCTACAGCTCGGGCCAGGCGCTGGCGGCGATGGAGGCGGTGGCGAAGGAAGCGTTGCCGGTGGGCTACGCCTACGGCTGGAGCGGCGAGGCGTTCGAGGCGAAGAAGTCGGGCAACACCACCACCATCGTGTTTGTGTTCGGCATCGTGATGGTGTTCCTGATCCTGGCCGCGCAGTACGAGTCGTGGTCGTTGCCGCTCTCAATCCTGAGTGCGGTGCCGTTTGGCCTGTTCGGCGCGCTGCTCGCCATCCTGATGCGTGGCTTGTCCAATGACGTGTATTTCCAGATCGGCATGGTCACGCTGATCGGGCTGGCGGCGAAGAACGCCATCCTGATCGTGGAGTTCGCGGTGATGAAGCAGAAGGAGGGCATGTCGCACGCCGACGCCGCGGTGGAGGCGGCCAAGCTGCGGCTGCGGCCAATCGTGATGACGTCGCTGGCCTTTATCCTGGGCGCGGTGCCGCTGTTTATCGCCAGCGGTGCGGGCTCCAACGCCCGGCACTCGATCGGCACCGGCATCATCGGCGGCATGATTGCCGCGACCACGCTGGCGCTGGTGTTCGTGCCGCTGTTCTCCTACCTGATCGGCACGGCCGCCGACAAATGGGCCAGCCGCAAAGGCGCGCCGGCCCCGGCTGTGCAGTCCGAAGCCGCGGCGGGAGAGGCATCGTGAGCGCGCGCCGCCTGCTCCTGGCCGCATGCGCGATGGCGCTGGGCGCCTGCGCGCTCGGGCCGGACTATCGCCGTCCGGACGTCGCGCAGCCGCCGCAGTACCGCCTCGATACCGGCGCGCTGACCGTGGCCGCGGACAGCGCCTGGTGGGACAGCTTCGGCGATCCGGTGTTGAACGCACTGGTCGACGCCGCGCTGCGCAACAACTACGACGTACGCATCGCCGCCGCGCGCATCGACGCGTTCCGCGGGCAGTTGCTGGTGGCGCGCTCCGGCCTGTTCCCGCAAGTCGGGCTGTCGGCATCGGCCACGCGCCAGCGCGCCGGCACCTTCAACGGCACGCCGTTCGCATCGCTGGAGCGGCCAGGCAACAGCTACCAGCTGCTGGCCAACGCAAGCTGGGAAATCGACCTGTGGGGCCGTATCCGCCGCCAGGCGGAAGCCGCCGAAGCCGACCTGTGGAACGCGGAATATGCGCGGCGTGGCGTGGTGCTGGCGCTGGCCGCCTCGGTGGTGCAGGGCTATGCCAGCCTGCGCGGGCTTGACGCGCAGCTGGATGTTGCCCGCCAGACCCTGGACTCCCGCAGCCGCGCGCTGGATATCTTCCGCATGCGCTACGCGGGCGGCGTGGTCTCGCAGCTTGAGCTGGCGCAGGCCGAGAACGACTACTACGCCACCGAGGCATCGATCCCGCCGCTGCGCGCGTCCATTGCACAGACGGAGAACGCGCTGTCGGTGCTGCTCGGGCGCGAGGCCGGGCCGATCGAGCGCGGCAAGTCCATCGCGCAATTGCAGGTGCCGCCGGTTGGCGCCGACCTGCCGGCAGCCCTGCTGGCGCGCCGCCCGGACGTGCTGCAGGCCGAGCAGAATGCGGTGGCGGCCAACGCGCTGCTGGGTGCTGCCGAAGCGCTCTACCTGCCGGCCGTGAACTTGTCGGGCCTGTTTGGCGCAATCGCGGCCTCGCCGGGCGCGCTGTGGCACAGCGCCTCGCAGGTGTGGGGCATGTCTGCCGGGCTGACGCAGCCCATCTTCCAGGGCGGCGCCATCCGCGGCCAGGTGCAGACTGCCGGCGCACAGCGCGAGCAGGCCATGCTGGCCTACCAGAGCAGTGTGCTGGCGGCGCTGGCCGATGTGAACACCGCGCTGGCCAACGGGCTGGAAACGCGCAACCGGCTGGGCAGCCTGCAGAATCAGGAGCGCAGCCTGACGGTGTACGCCGACCAGGCCGGCGCGCGCTACGAGAGTGGCTACTCCAGCTATCTCGAAGTCACCAACGCGCAGGAGAAGCTGTTCGACACCCAGCTTGCTGCGATCCAGGGCCAGGTCGACGTGCTCAATGGCGCGGCGGCCTTGTACAAGTCGCTGGGCGGCGGATGGCCGGCGGTGCCGGCCGAGGTCAGGGACGCCGGGATGGGCGGCGACGCGCGTGTGGTGCAGCGCTGAGGCGATGCGCGCGATTCGCGCAATTCGCCTAGCTAGCCCTAGCGTGCGGACCAGTTGGCATCGCGCACGCCCAGCGCGGTCACCACGCCGTAGGCGCTGATGCCCAGCGCCACGCCCAGGAAGTGCCCGTCCAGACCCATGCCGGCCATGTTAGCCAGCACCCAGCCGCCACCGGCGGCCAGGGCGATGCGGGCCACGCCGGCCCCCATCGGCCAGCCCATGCGGCCCGCGCCCATCGAGGCAAAGTACAGTGCCATGCCCAGGCCGAAGCCACCAAAGGCCGGGGCGACCCAGGACAGCGCGCGTGCGGCGATGCCGGCGACTTCGGCGTCCTTGGTGAAGAGCCCGGCAAAGGCCTCCGGCGCCAGGCCCACCGCCGCACCCACCGCCCCGGCTACCGCCAGCGCCAGCAACGCGCCGGCCCAGGCGGTACGGCGCGCGGTCACCCAGTCGCCGGCGCCCACGGCGCCGCCCACCAGCGCGGTCAGGGCCGAGCCCACGCCGAAAGCCAGTGGAATCATCAGGAATTCGAGCCGCGCGGAGATGCCGTAGGCAGCCACGGCGGCCGTACCGTAATGACGCAATTCCGCCGTCACCAGGATGGTGGTCAGGTTAGCCACCGATGCCAGGGCGCAGGCCACCAGCCCTACCGACAGGATGCGCACGAACAGCGCGCGCGATGGACGTATCCGCAGCATTGGCACAAAGCCGGCGCCGCCGCGCAGCACTACCCAGGCCATGGCCAGCGCCGCCACCCACGACACTGCCGCGAGTGCGGCGCCGATGCCGGCCAGCCCCATGCCGGCCGGCTCGGCCAGCGCCCAGGCCAGGATAGGGAAGGCGATCCACATCAGCGACAGCACGCGCGCCGCCAGTGCATGGCGGCCACCGCCGCGCAGCACGGAAGCCAGCGTGTTGGCCAGCCACGCTGGCACCGCGCCGGCGCCGAACAGCCAGATCGCATAGGTGGCGGCCGCGTCGGCAGCCGTTTGCCCGGCCACCGCGCCCAGGATGCCGCGGGGGAAGCCCGCCATCGCCACGGCGAACACCAGCCCCGCCGTGATGGCGATGATGAGCGCATGCAACACCAGGGAGGAAGCCTCCTCGCGCTTGCCCGCGCCGAGCGCGCGGGCGATGGCGGATACCACGCCGCCGCCCATGGCGCCGGTTGACATCTGTTGCAGCAGCAGGGCGAAGGGCAGCACGACTGCCCAGCCCGCCAGTGCCGCCGTGCCCTGGCGCGCCGCCAGCCAGGTTTCGATCAGTTGTGCGCCCGCCTGCAGGAACGCGATCAGGCTGGTGGGTGCGGCCAGTACGAGAATGCGGCGCAAGAGTTCGCGCATCAACGGTTGCGTGGGGGCGGTAGTAGTCACGGACGCCAGCGTGGCTGCCGCCAGCGGATTGGCTTGGGGTTCATTCATGGCTGGACTCCGTTTCATCCGTCGTTTCGCGCTTGGCCGGTACGGCTGGATCGCCTTCGCGGGCAAGGCGCCGCCGCAGGGCGCCGCTGGCGGCCGGGCCGGGCACTACGCGCAGGTCGTCCAGCGTCAGCGGGCTGCCGTCCGCGCGTGCCAGTGCCGGCGCGGCAATCGCGGCGCCGGTGCGCTTGTCCTGCAGCACGGTGTGCGGGCCGGACGCATCGTTCATCCAGCGGTCGGCCCAGGCCTTCAGGGCGACAAAGGCGGGAAAGAAGTCGCGGCTCTTCTCGGTGAGGTGGTAGACGTGCCGCGCGCTGTCGGGGGCAGGCAGGCGTTCCAGCATGCCGTGCTCGACCAGGCTTTTCAGGCGCGCGCTGAGGATGTTGGGTGCAATGCCCAGGTGGCGCTGGAATTCGTCGAAGCGGGTGCTGCCGTAGAACGCTTCGCGTAGCAGGAGGATGGCCCAGCGCTCGCCTAGCACCGACATCGAGCGGGCGATGGGGCATGGCATGCTGGCAAAGTCGGTGTGGCCCATGGTCCTCTCCATCTGACTAGCGGTTGGCCCTCGGCGTTTACTTTCGATTTGCAAGCCAGGGCGTTCCGCGCATCTTAACTTGCAATTTGAAAGTTTGCTTGGGTGTGGGGGATAACTCTGTGCGATGTTCGGAGCGGTTTGTCTTTAGGGGCTGGTGGATGGCTACAACTGCTTGCCTGCAAAATCAAAGTCAAAGGCTTAAAGTCAAAGGCGGTTTCACCCCCTGCGGGGGGCGACCTACTTTTTTGTCTTGCCAAAAAAGTAGGCAAAAAAGGCGCCCCATACGGCCTGGTACACCTTGACGGCTCGCTTCACATCGCTTGGGGGGCTCGCTTTGCATCGCGGGGCGCCGGGGCCACACGAAAAGACCAGGGGGATCAGCAAAGTGTCTGGCGCATCGCATCGCTGAATACATCCAGGGCCGGAATCCGCGCGCGCAGGAAATCGATCAGCGCGCGCGTGGCCATCGATGGATGCAGGTTGGGCGTGGTGATGATGTAGAGCCGGCTGCCCAGGCCCTCCGGCTTCCAGTCGGTCAGCACAGGCACCAGCCGGCCCTCGCGCACATCGTCCCAGCCGGCATAGACCGGCAGCAGGCCCACGCCATGGCCGTCGCGCACCGCGCGCATCAGAAAGGGGAAATGTTCGGACTGCAGGTGCGGGATCAGTTCCACCTGCTCGCGCTGCTCGCCGCGGTCGAGCGTGAGGACGAAGCGCCGCGCGGGGTAGGGCGGGCACAGGAACTGACACCACGCCAGGTCGGCCGGGGCGTGTAGCGGCCCGTTGCGCGCCAGGTAGGCGGGCGACGCGCAGAGCTGCCAGTCGATCGCGCAGATGTCGCGCGCCACATGGTCCAGCGGCGGCTGCGAGGTGACCTTGAGCGCCACGTCGATCTCGGCGGCGATCAGGTCCACCACGCGGTTGGCAAAGAATACGCGCAGGGAGATGCCTGGATGCTGGCCGGTGAACTCCAGCAGCAGCGGGGCCAGGAAGGTGTCGCCCAGACCGGTCGGCACGCTCAGGCGCACGTGGCCGCGCAGGGTGGTGCCCAGGCTGTCGATCTCCGCCTGGGCCGAGGCCACTTCCTGCAGGATGCGCAGGCCGTGCTGGTACAGCGAGCGCCCAGGCTCGGTCAACTCCAGCCGGCGCGTGGTACGGCGCAGCAACTGCGCGCCGGCCTGGTGTTCCAGTTCGCGCAGCTGGCGGCTGACCTGCGAGCGCGTGACGCCGCGCCGCCGTCCCGCTTCGGACAAGTTGCCGGCCTCGACGATGTCGACGAAGGCCTGGATGAGGTTGAGGTCCATCCGGGATTCCCAGGAGTATTGTCGCGTATGGCGCAACATTGTGAGTCGCCGCAGGGGAATTGTCGATGCCGGGCGTCAGGACTACAGTGTCCGTTCCCTGCCGGATTGCCGGGAGCGGGGCCAGGCGGGCGCAACGACGCCAACGACGCGAACAACAAGCAGGAGACACCATGTTCAAGAACGATCTTTTCGCTGGCCAGCGTGTGCTGATCACCGGCGGCGGTACCGGGCTGGGTCTGATCATGGCCGAGCGCCTGGCCGGGCTGGGCGCGGAGCTTCACCTGTGCGGGCGCCGGCTGCCGGTGCTGGACGAGGCCGCCGGGTCGTTGCGGCAGCAGCACGGCGTCAAGGTCGTGACCCACGCGGTGGACATCCGCGATGCCGCCGCCGTCGACGCCATGATCGAGACCATCTGGACCCAACACGGCCCGCTCGACTGCCTGGTCAACAACGCCGCCGGCAACTTCATCAGCCGCACCGAGGACCTCTCGCCCAATGGCTTTCACGCCATCTCCGACATCGTCTTCCGCGGCACCTTCTACATGACGCAAGCGGTGGGCAAGCGCTGGATCCGCGACGGCCATCCCGGTTCGGTGCTCTCCATCGTGGTGACCTGGGTCTGGACCGGCTCGCCCTTCGTGGTGCCGTCGGCCATGTCCAAGGCCGGCGTGGACGCCATGACCAAGTCGCTGGCCGTGGAGTGGGGCCGCCACGGCATCCGCTGCAACGCCATCGCGCCGGGCGTGATCCCCACCGAAGGCGCGGGCTCGCGACTGCGCCCGCAGGATTCGCAGCAAGACCAGCTGAGCGGCCAGAACCCCACCGGTCGCATCGGCCAGCCGCAGGACATCGGCAACCTCGCCGCCTTCCTGCTGGCCCGCGACAACTCGTGGATCAACGGACAGACCATTGCGCTGGATGGCGGAGACTGGCTCGCCAACGGCGCTTACTTCAAGCAATACCTGGGCTGGGGCGATGCCGAATGGCAGGCCGCGCGCGAACGCATCTCCGCCAGGAACGCCGCCGACCGCGCCGCGCGCACGGTGAATGCACCCACGCCTTCCCCGACACCCGACCAATCTGGAGACAACGAATAATGGCCGCCGACCTCTGGTTCGAAGATACCCGCCTTGCCGCCGCCGACCTGCTTGAGCGGGGCACGCGCCTGGCTGGCGGCTTGCGCGCGCTTGGGCTCAACGAAGGCGACGTGGTCGCGGTGCTGCTGCGCAACGATCCGGTCTTTGCCGATATCGTCCACGCCTGTCGTACGGCCGGCGTCTATTACTGCCCCATCAACTGGCACTTCACCGTCGAGGAAATCCGCTTCCTGATGGCCGACAGTGGCGCCAGGGCGCTGATCGTCCATGCCGATCTGCTGGACGGCGTGCGCGCGGCGGTGCCCGAGGGCGTGCAGGTACTGGCGGTCGCGGTGCCGGGCAAGGACAGCGCGGCAGGCGCCACCGACTATGAAAGCTGGCTCGATGCGCAGGCGCCGTACGCCGGCCCGCGCGTGGCGCCGCGCGGCCACATGGCCTACACCTCCGGCACCACCGGCCGCCCCAAGGGCGTGCTGCGCGCCGCGGTGCCGCTGGCCACGCTGGAAACGCAACTCGCGCGCATGCGCTCGGTGGTGGCGCAGACCATGGGCATCGTGGAAGGCACCCGCGCGCTGATGGCCGCGCCGCTGTACCACAGCGCGCCGGGCGTATTCATCCAGAATGCGCTGCAGCTCGGCGAGCGCCTGGTGCTGTGCGCGCGCTTCGATCCGGAGCAGGTGCTGGCGCTGGTGGAGAAGCACCGCATCGACGTGCTCTACCTGGTGCCCATCATGTATGTGCGCATGCTCAAGGTGCCGCCGGAGGTGCGTGCGCGCTACGACCTCTCCTCGCTGCGCTTCGTCGCGTCGACCGGCGCGCCGTGCGCGCCCGAGGTCAAGCGCGCCATGATCGACTGGTTCGGTCCGGTCATCCATGAAACGTACGCGTCGAGCGAGGCCGGCATGATCACCGTGGCCACGCCGGTCGACGCGATGGCCAAGCCCGGCACCGCCGGCCGTCCGGTCGACGATGGCGAAGTGCGCATCCTCGACGAGCAGGGCAAGGCCTGCGCGCCCGGCGAGATCGGGCTGGTCTATGTGCGGCAGCCGGCTTACCCCGATTTCACCTACCGCAACAATGACGAAGCCCGCCGCGCCATCGACCGCGGTGGCCTGGTGAGCCTGGGCGACATGGGTTATCTCGACGCCGATGGCTATCTGTTCATCTGCGACCGCGCCTCCGACATGGTGATTTCCGGCGGCGTGAACATCTACCCGGCCGAGATCGAGCACGAACTGGTGCGCTACCCCGGCGTGGCCGATTGCGTGGTGTTCGGCGTGCCCGACGACGAGTATGGCGAACGCCTGCTGGCCATGGTGCAGCCGGTGCAGGGCGCCATGCTGGAGGAGGGCGCGATCATCGAATGGCTGCGCCAGCGCCTCTCAGGCTTCAAGGTGCCGCGCACCATCGTGGTGGAAGCGCAACTGCCGCGCGACGATACCGGCAAGCTGGCCAAGCGCCGCCTGCGCGACAAATACTGGGAAGGGCGCGCGCGGCGGGTTTGAGCGCGGCGCAGCCCGGACATACCGGCAAGACCGAGAACATCAGAAGAACCAAGGAGACTAGCCATGCAAAGCTGGAAAACCGGATGGCGCGCCTGCGCCGGCGTCGCCATCCTGGCCTGTGCGCAACTGGCCGTGGCCGCCTATCCCGACCGTCCCATCAAGCTGGTGGTGCCCTATACGCCGGGCGGCTCTACCGACCAGTTCGGGCGCGGGCTGGCTGACGGCATGAGCCGCGAGCTGAAACAGACGGTGGTGGTGGAGAACCGTCCCGGCGCCGCCACCATGATCGGCACGCAGAGCGTGGCGCGCGCGCCGGCAGATGGCTACACCATGGTGCTGGCCACCAATGGCAGCATGGTGCTGAACCCGATGCTCTACAAGAAGATCGCCTACGATCCGCCGCGCGATTTCAAGATCTTCAGCATCGGCGCCGAGGTGCCGCTGGTGGTGGTGACCAACAACCAGGTGCCGGCCACCAATATCCGCGAGTTCGCGGCGTATGCCAAGGCCAGCGGCGGCAAGCTCAACTACGCCTCGGTCGGGCTCGGCAACGCGCTGCAGCTGGCCACCGAAATGCTCAAGACCGAACTCGGCATCTCGGTCACTCACGTTCCATACAACGGCAGCGCGCCGGCGCTGTCGGCGCTGCTCGCCAATGACGTGCAGCTGATGGTGGACGTGGTCAGTACCTCGCTGCCGCACATCAAGGGCGGCAAGTTGCGCGCGCTGGCGGTGACCGGCCGCACCCGGCTGGAGGTGCTGCCCAATGTACCGACCGTGGCGGAGAGCGGCTATCCCAACTTCCAGGCCGCCACCTGGTTCGGCCTCGCCGTGCCGGCACAGACCCCGCCCGAGGCCGTGGCAAAGCTGCAGGCCGCGGCCGCGCATGTGCTCAAGGACCCGCAGTTCCGCGCCACCTTCAGCGCACTGGGGCTGGTGATCCAGCAACCGCGCACCCAGGCCGAGATCGATCGCTATATCGAAGCGGACCGCGCGCATTGGGGCAAGGTCATCCGCGCCAACAACATCAGCCTGGACTGAGCGCAGGCGCGCCAGGCGAGCGGCGGCAGCCGTGGCGCAGCGCCATGGCGCGCGCCGGCCGGCTGGCGGCGATCGGCGTATAGTTCTGTCGCGCCGTGATGCATTCGGCCTTCGGGCCAGTCACGGCGTTCTCTTGCCCACGCCCGCCGCGCCATGAACGACTCAGAGCCTGATCCGCACCAAGAGCCCCTTGCCGGTCCCCTGCGCGATCCCAGCGCCGAAACCGATCGCCTGCACGCCCTGCGCCGCCGCGCCCGCCTTGCCGCCGGCCGCAAATCGCGCCAGATGTGGCGCATCTCCCGAACCACCCTGCGCTACGCCGTCTTCATGTGCGGCGCTGGTTGCGTGGCGCTGTTCTCGCTGATATTCGCGTGGATTGCCGAAGTGGCGCTGCGCTGGAATTACCAGCTGACCGCCGGTACGCCGTGGCTGACCTTCGTGCTGCTGCCATTCGGGCTGGCCGCGCTGCGCTGGCTCACCATCCGGCTGGCGCCGCAGGCGCGCGGCAGCGGTATTCCGCAAGTGATCGCGGCGGTCAACCTGCCGCCCTCCGGGCCGGCGCAGACCGTGCTGGTGTCGTTCCGCCAGTCGATGTGGAAAGTGCTGCTGACGACGGGCGGCTTGCTGGCGGGCGCGTCGATCGGGCGGGAGGGCCCCTCGGTGCAGGTGGGCGCCGCCGCCATGCTGGCCTGGGGCCGCTGGTGCCAAGAGCGCCTGCAGTTCCGCATCGGCTTCCACCCCAATGCACTGATCGCCGCCGGCGCCGCCGGCGGCCTGGCCGCGGCCTTCAATACGCCGCTGGCCGGCGTGGTATTCGCCATTGAGGAACTTGGCCGCGGCACCGCCGTGCGCTGGGACCGGCTGGTGCTCTCGGGCGTGCTGACCGCCGGCTTCCTGTCGCTGGCGATCCTGGGCAACAACCCGTATTTCATCGTCAAGACGCCGATCCTTGCGCTGCACGACGCCTGGGGCCCGGTACTGCTGTGCGCGCTGGTCAATGGGGTGCTCGGCGGCCTGTTCGCCAAACTGCTGATCGGCGGCGTGCCGGCGCTGCTGCCGGCACGGCTGCGCGGCTGGCCGGTGGAGCATCCGGTGCTGGTGGCATTCCTGTGCGGCCTGGTGGCGGCGGTGATTGGCTGGTCCACCGGCGGCGCGACCTTCGGTACCGGCTACGAGCAGGCCGCCGGGCTGATCAACGGCGAGCCGCACAGCACGCTGTGGTTCGGCATCGCCAAGCTGGTGGCCACCGTGGTGTCGTATTTCGCGGGCATTCCCGGCGGCATCTTTACGCCCTCGCTGGCGATCGGCTCCGGCATCGGCGCTAATGTGGCGCAGTGGGTCGGCCACATCTTCGGCGGCATGACCGAGCCCCGCGTGCTGGCGTTGGTGTCGATGGCGGCCTTCCTGGCCGCCGCCACCCAGGCACCCATCACGGCCAGCGTGATCGTGATGGAGATGACGCGCTCGCAGGATCTCACGCTCTTCCTGCTGGCCGCTTCGCTGCTGGCTTCCTTCCTCGCGCGCCAGTTCTGCCCGCATCCGTTCTACCACCATGTCGCGCATACCTTCCGCCGCGAAGCGCTGAGCGTCACGCGAAAAGTGGCGCCGGCCACATAAGCCGGGCGAAGCCACGGTTTTGCGGCGCCGCTTTGCCTTAACATGAGCGGCGCGCAGGCCAGGTGCCCGGCTCTGTGTACCGGCGGCACATCAGGACCCGCGCCGGCACGATGAACCGGGGAGCACAGATGGCCACGCAACGACCGCCGGACAGCACCGGCGCCCAACGTCCGCCGAGCGCGCGGCGCCGCCAGCAAGGCGCGCCGGGCGTGCCGCCGCAGAAACCGCCGGGCAAGGAAAGCACCGCCCTGCGCGATCTCGGCCCGGATACGGTGTGGCATACGCGCGGCTTGCACGGCCATACCCGGCGGCGTTCACCGCTGCCGCCATCGGCGCGCTCGCCGCAGCGGCAACTGCCGCCCAGCCGGGTGCCGCGGCTGCTGTTGTGGGGGTTGCTGTTAGTCTTGCTGGCAGTGCTGGCCAACGCCGTGCTGAATATGTCGCATTAACCCCCGGCGGAGTGCCTGCCTTGCCACCTTGTGGGTCCGGCAGGAACCACGCGCGCAGGGGGCGCTCCAATCCGGAGCTTTTCTCAGGAGTCTGGATGAAATACCCCCTCGCCGGGCTGGCCCTTGCCAGCCTGCTGCTGGTTTCGCCCTGGGCGGGCGCCGCGCCCAAGGATGGCGCCGCCGACAAACTGGCGCCGATGCTCGAGAGCCTGGAGATCGGCAGCCCGCTGCCCACGCTGCCCGATTGCGCCGACAAGCGCACCCCCGATGGCCGCGACGTGACCGCCCTGTGCGTCGAAGTGCGCGGCGACGGCGTGATGCGCCAGGTCGGCGTACCGCGCGACAAGCGGCCCGCCTTCATGGACGGCCCGCACGTAGTCGCCTTTGTGGACCGCAACGCCCTGGTCGGGCTGATCGTGCCGACCGATGGCGTGCGCTCCGAAAAGACGGCGGTGGACAGCCTGACCGCGCGTTACGGCAAGCCCTTCCGCTCGGAACAGGTGGAGATGAAGGACAAGGCCGGCCAGCCCGTCAAGAGCACGCATGCCGGCTGGATGAGGAAGCCGCTGACCGTGGAGCTTTACGCCATTCCGGACGATCCCAACAACGGCACCATCGAAATGCTGCTGCCCCAGGCCCGCGTGCTGATGGCCGACCAGGACAAGGCCATGGCGCAACAGCTCAATCCCAATGCCGCTTCGGCAGCGCCGGCGGCGCCGGCGAGCAAGCCGGAGGCGAAGAAGGGGAAGGACGGGAAGTGGTGAGAGGGCGCGCCAGCGCCGCCTGAAGTGCCGGATTGTGCTTGCTCGCCTCTCCTCTCGGGGCGAGAGGCGAGCGAAGCTCAAAGCCCTTCCATCACCTTGTCCAGCCCGCGCACCAGCCCGGTCACCGCGTGCACCTTGCGGATCGCCAGCAGCGCACCGGACACATAAGGCTTGGAGCCATCGCCGGCCTCATGCTTGAGGTGCAGGCGTTGCCCGTCGGCGCCAAAGATCACCTCCACGCCCAGCTGGTACCCAGGCAGCCGCACCGCGTGCACCTGGCTGCCGGACAGGGTCGCGCCGCGGGTTTCCTTCGGGCCCTTGACCTGGTCGACGGGGACCACTTGCGCGGCTTCGCGGACCTGCCCCAGGCGATACGCCAGTTCGCGCACCGTGCCGGAGGGCACATCGATCTTGCCGGCCTTGGCGTAGTCGATGATCTCCCAGTGCTCCAGGTGGCGCGCGGCCATCTCGGCGAACTTCTGCAGCAGCACCACGGTAATGGCGAAGTTGCCGCAGGCCAGCACGCCGCGCCCGGCCTGGCGCGCGGCGGCGTCGATCTCGGCGTAGTCCTCGTCCGACAGCCCCGACGTGCCGACCACCACATGCGCGCCCTTTGCCAGCGCCTGCAGGATGTTGCGCTTGGCGACGTCCGGCTTGGTGTATTCCACATAGACGTCGCAGGCGCCGTCCGCCAGTTCGTCGATGCTGGCCACCGCCACGCCGGGTGTGCCCTTGTGCGCGGTCAGTTCGGCCAAGGTCTGCCCGGCGGCGCCGCGCGACAACCCGGCCACCAGCGTCATATCGTCCGCGTGCGCCACCCCGCGCGCCAGTTCGCCGCCGGCCCAGCCGGTCACGCCGCCCACGGCGACTCGAATGCGATTGCTCATCGTCTTGCTCTCCTGATCTGGATGGTTTTCCGGGATGTCCCGGCTGCCTGCCAAGTTGTGCAGCATAAGCCTTTTGCGCTTTCGCCGCTGTGTCAGCCCGCGGCCCGGCGCCGGTCGATCTTGCGCGCCAGCACGATCGACGTGGTGGTGTGGTTGACGCCGTCCAGCGCGCCGATTTCGTCGAGCAGCTTGTCCAGGCGGGCATGCGTGTCGCAGCGGATCACCGCCATGTAGTCCACGGGGCCACTGACCGAATTGAGTTCCTCGATCTCGGGAAAGCGCTGCAGCGCCCGCACCACGGCCGGCGCGGTCTTTGGCATCACCGACAAGCCGCAGAACGCCAGGATGGCATTGTCTTCCATCTCCTGGCCAAGCCGCACGCCATAGCCGGCGATCACGCCGTCGCGTTCGAGCCGCGCGATCCGGGCCACCACGGTGGTGCGGGCAATGCCGAGCTTGCGCGCGAGATTGGCGGCGTTCTCGCGCGCGTTGGCCTGCAGCAGGGAGAGCAGGTGGCGGTCGGTCTGATCGAGTTCGGTCATGGGCTTGGCGCGGTTCGCGAAGGCAGAAAACAAGTCGGTCTTGACGATTCGACCGATGGTCTCGTCGATTCGTTCGATTGTGAGGCCCTTTCGTCAATCTTGTCCCTTCATTCTGGCTTTGCCCGCAACCATACTTCAAGCACGGACGAAGGCCGATCCACACTTTCCACGAGGGACATCATGACCTGCATCACGCCAACCGGCCATCTGGACCAGACTGGACGAACCACCCAAGCCGCGGTGTCCGCCGCGCAGCCCGCCAACCCGGCCGTTTCCGTTACTCCCGGCACCCCCGCCCGCAATGCCAGGCAGATGCCGATGCGCGTGGTCGTGCTGGGCGCAGGCAAGATCGGCCGCACCATCGCCGTCATGCTGCATGACAGCGGCGACTACCGCGTCACCCTGGTCGACCGCGAACCCGCCCATCTCGAAGGCTTGCCCGAAGGCATCGCCGTGCGCGTCGGCGACCCGGGCCAGGACCAGGATTGCGCCTGCCTGCTGGGCGGCGCGGACGCCGTGCTCAACGCGCTGCCATTCCATGCCGCCGTCGCCGTGGCCACGGTCGCGGTCAGCCTCGGCGTGCACTATTTCGACCTGACCGAAGATGTTGCCGCCACCCACGCCGTCCGCCGGCTGGCCGAAGGCGCGCGCTCCGTGCTGATGCCGCAGTGCGGGCTCGCACCGGGGTTTATCGGCGTGGTCGGCAACGATCTCGCCCAGCGCTTCCTGCGTGGCGGCGGCGAACTGCTCGACCTGAAAATGCGCGTTGGCGCGCTGCCGCGCTACCCGAGCAATGCACTCAAGTACAACCTGACCTGGAGCACGGAAGGGCTGATCAACGAATACTGCAATCCGTGCGAAGCCATCGTCGATGGCCGCCGCGTGGAAGTGCCCGCACTGGAAGGGCTGGAGAGTTTCTCGCTGGACGGCATCGAGTACGAAGCCTTTAATACGTCTGGCGGGCTCGGCACCTTGCCCGAGACACTGGCCGGCCGGGCGCGCGACGTGGACTACAAGTCGATCCGGTATCCGGGGCACTGCGCGGTAATGAAGCTGTTGCTCAACGACCTGCGCCTGCGCGAACGCCGCGACTGGATGCGGGAAATTTTCGAGAGCGCGATTCCCGCCACGCGGCAGGATGTGGTGATCGTGTTCGCCAACGCAACCGGCTATGCGGCAGGCGGCAAGGGCGGGCGTGGCCCGCTGACGCAGGCTTCGTTCTCGGTGCGCATCGGCGGTGCCGATACGGCCGCGGGCCACGTCAATGCGATCCAGCTCACCACGGCGGCCGGCATCTGCACCGCGCTGGACCTGGTTGCCAGCGGCGAACTGCCGCAGGCCGGCTTCGTGCCGCAGGAGGCGATGCCGCTGGACACTTTCCTGGCCAACCGTTTCGGCCGACACTACACCCGTCATCCGCTTCAAGAGGCAATGGTATGAAAGCAAAGGAATTCGCGGCCTGCTGGCAGGCCATCGGGCTGACGGCGCCCTGGCGCGACGGCGAAGGTCCGGCCGGCGCATTGCCGGTGCGCTCGCCCATCGACGGCGAGGCCTTCGGGCATCTGCCCGCATGCACGTTGCCTGATGCCGATGCACGCATCGGGCGCGCCCGTGCGGTGCAGGCAAGCTGGGCGCTGGTGCCCGCGCCGGTGCGGGGCGAAGTCGTGCGGCGCTTTGGCGAAGTCCTGCGCGAGCACAAGAAGCATCTCGGGCAACTGGTCTCGCTCGAAGCCGGCAAGATCCTGCAGGAAGGGCTGGGCGAGGTACAGGAGATGATCGACATCTGCGACTTCGCGGTTGGCCTGTCGCGCCAGCTGCACGGCCTGACCATCGCTTCCGAGCGGCCCCAGCATGCGATGCGCGAGACCTGGCATCCCTATGGCCTGTGCGGCGTCATCTCTGCCTTCAACTTCCCGGTGGCGGTATGGGCCTGGAACGCGGCGCTGGCGCTGGTGTGCGGCAACGGGGTGATCTGGAAACCGTCGGAGAAGACCCCGCTGTGCGCGTTGGCGATGCAAGGCTTGCTGGACGGCGTGCTGGAGATCGCGGCGCCGCAGCACGTTGGCATCGCCACGGTGCTCCCGGGCGGTCAGGCGCTGGGCCAGCATCTGGTCGAGCATGCCGATGTGCGGCTGATCAGCGCGACGGGCTCCACCCGCATGGGCCGCGAAGTGGGCATTGCCTGCGCCGAACGCTTCAAGCGCGCCATCCTGGAGCTAGGCGGCAACAACGCCGCGATCATCGCGCCATCGGCCGACCTTGAACTGGCCATCCGCGCCATGACGTTCTCCGCCGCCGGCACCGCGGGGCAGCGCTGCACTTCGTTGCGCCGCGCCTTCGTGCATGTCGATGTGCTGGAAGCCGTGACGTCGCGGCTGGTCCAGGTGTTCGGCCGCCTGCAGGTGGGCGATCCGCTCGCCGAGTCGACCCTGGTCGGCCCGCTGATCGATGGCGCTGCCGGTGCCGCCATGGCTCGCGCGCTGCTCCGGTGCCGCGAGCACGGCAACACCGTGCACGGCGGCGAGCGCGTGCTGGCGGAGCGTTTCCCCAATGCCGAGTATGTTCGGCCGGCGCTGGTGCTGACCGATCGCCAGCACGAGACGATGCTGACGGAAACCTTCGCGCCGATTCTCTATGTGATGCCCTACACCATGCTGGAGGAGGCCGTCGCGCTGAACAATGCGTCGGAGCATGGCTTGTCGTCTTGCATCTTCACCGAGTCGCTGCGCGAGGCGGAACGCTTCATGTCGGCCGCGGGGAGCGATTGCGGGATCGCCAATGTGAATATCGGGACCAGCGGGGCGGAGATTGGTGGCGCGTTTGGTGGGGAGAAGGCCACCGGTGGGGGGCGGGAATCCGGGTCGGATGCCTGGAAGGGGTATATGCGCAGGGCTACCAATACGGTCAACTATGGCGACGCGTTGCCGTTGGCGCAGGGGGTCAGGTTTGAGATATAGGGTGGTCGCGCGGGTTTTTACCTTCGCCTAAACGTTGCGATTCGTAACAAGGGTTACAGGGCGTTGACCCTGTATTACCAAGCTGGCCCGTATAACGTTCTTGAGGCTACACAAAGCCGCAAGGACGATGAAATGAAGACGTGGATGATGGGAATCGCGGTAGCGGGTGCCGCCATGCTGGGCGGTTGCGCGGTGTACCCGGCTTATCCGGGCTATGGCGGCGAGGTTGCCGTTGCGCCCGCACCGGTCTATGCCGCTCCGGCGGTGGTGGTGAGCCCGGGCTATTACGGTGGATACGGCTACTACGGCGGATACGGCCGCCGTTATCGCTACTGGCGTTGACGGCGGGCACCGCAGGCGCCTGCCGCGCTGCGTTTGCGGGAGGTTTCAGGCCTGGCCGTTGAGTCCGGCCCAGCTCGGCGCCAGTGTCTGCGGTACGTCGATCAGGTCCAGCACGCGGCCAACGGTGTGGTCGACCAGTTCGGCCACGCTCTGCGGCTTCTGGTAGAAGCCGGGGACCGGGGGGAAGATGATGCCGCCCATCTCGGTGACGGCGGTCATATTGCGCAGGTGCGCTAGATTCAGCGGCGTTTCGCGCACCATCAGCACCAGCTTGCGGCGCTCCTTGAGCGTGACGTCGGCGGCGCGGGTGATGAGGTTGTCGGACATGCCGTGGGCTACCGCCGCCAGCGTGCGCATGGAGCAGGGCGCCACCACCATCGCGTGGGCTGCGAAGGAGCCGCTGGCGATGGTCGCGCCGATATCGCGCACGTTGTGGACGACGTGGGCAAACGCTTCCACCTCGGCCTTGCCCATGTCGAGTTCGTGCTGCAGGTTCATCACGCCTGCCGGCGAAATCAGCAGGTGGGTTTCGATGCCGGGCGCGGCACTGAGTATCTGTACCAGGCGGACCCCGTAGACCGCGCCGGTGGCGCCGGTGATCGCGACGACGATGCGCCGCGGCTTGGCGTCACCCGCTGCGGTCATCGCGCGCTCAGGCCTTGAGCAGCGATTGCAGTTCGCCGTTCTGGTACATCTCCATCATGATGTCCGAGCCGCCGACGAATTCGCCGTTCACGTAAAGCTGCGGAATGGTTGGCCAGCTGGCGTATTCCTTGATGCCCTGGCGGATGCCTTCGTCTTCCAGCACATTGACCGTGGTCGGCGCGTCGACGCCGCAGGCCTTCAGGATCTGGATGGCGCGGCCGGAGAAGCCGCACATCGGGAACTGGGCGGTGCCCTTCATGAACAGGACCACCGGGCTGCCCTTGACGATCTGGTCGATCTTTTGCTGCACGTCACTCATGATGTCTCTTTACGGTTGAATGCGGTGCCGGTTCGGGCGCCGCCATCTGGAAATCGGAGGGCGCGTGATGTACGCGCCTGCAAGCGATTGATTTTACCGGAATCGGCCGCTTGCTTCAGGCGCCCGCCCCGGACGCGGGTTGCAGCCGCGCGCCGGTGCAGCGCTCGTGGTCCGCCAGGTCGCGCACGGTGAAGATTTCCGTCATGCCGGCCGCGGCCAGCAGGTCGCGCGCAGCCTGGCCCTGGTCATAGCCATGTTCCATCAGCAGCCAGCCACCCGCATGCAGGCGCGCGCGCGCCCCGGCCACGATGGCGGCCAGGTCGGACAAACCATCGCCGTGATCGGTCAGCGCGTCGATCGGCTCGAAGCGCAGGTCGCCCTGGGCCAGGTGCGGGTCGCCGGCGGCGATATAGGGCGGATTGCTGACAATCAGGTCGAAGCGCAGGCCGCCGGGCAGCCCGGCATACCAGTCGGAGGCGAGAAAGCGCACATTGGCGGCGCCGAGCGCGCGTGCGTTGCCTTCGGCAACCTGCAGGGCGCCGGGCGATATGTCGGTGGCCCAGACTTCGGCGTCGGGACGCTCGCATGCAAGGGTGACTGCCAGCGCGCCCGAGCCGGTGCCCATGTCGAGCACGCGCGGGGATGGCAGCGGGGCCAGCAGCTTCAAGGCGGCTTCCACGGCGATTTCCGTGTCCGGGCGCGGAATCAGCACATCGGGCGTGACGCGGAAGCCGCGCCCGAAGAATTCACGTTCACCCAGCAGGTAGGCCACCGGCTCCCCGGCCAAGCGGCGCCCCAGCAGGGCCGCGATGCTTTCGCGCTGGACGGGGTTCAGCGTTTCGTCATCGCGGGTGATCAACTGCGTGCGGGACAACCCGGTGACGTGGCTCACCAGCAGCCGCGCTTCGAGCGCCGGCAATCCCGCTGCGGCAGCCAACGCCAGGACTTCACGCACAGTGGCCGCTTCAGGCAAGGCGACTGGCGTGGCGGCATGCGGGCCGGCGGCTGCGGAGGAGGCGTTGGACTGGGTGCTGGACATGGGGCGGCGGGGCAGGGCGAGGCGCGCCACGGGGGCGCAAGACGGAAGACCGGAAGCGAAAACGAACAAGGGAAAAGCAAAACCCCGTCGGGAGGCGCCCGGACGGGGTTTGCAGTGTAACGCGCTTGCCTGAGCGGCGGGCACTTTCGGGCCGCCCGCGCGATCGCTGCGGGCAGCGTGAAACGCGTAAGGTGCGGGAATTACTTGTTGACGGTGTCCTTGGCCTTGTCGGCGCTGGCGTTGACGGCGTCCTTGGTAGCTTCCTTGGCCTTTGCCATGGCGTTGTCGGCGTCTTCCTTGGCCTTGTCGGCAGCGGCCGAGACATCGGAAGCGGCACTGTTCGCGGCAGCCTTGGCGGCATCGGCGGCATGGCCGGCGGCGGCTGCGGCATCGCTGGCGGCGGCCTTGGCGGATTCGGCGGCGTTCTGCATGGCGCTTTCGGCGCTCGACGTGGCCGGGGCTTCGTCCTTCTTGCCGCAGGCGGCCATGGCGGCGGTGATCATCAGCAGCGCGAGCAGTTTCTTCATGATTTCGTCCTTTTGTCCGTTTTAGAGTAGCGACACGCCGACCTCTGGATGGCGGCTCGGTCGAAAACGATTATAGACAGCGAAAAATGGCACGCTAGTGCTGTTGCAAGCATTTACAACAGATACAAAGGTTTTCGTTCAGATATCTCGATTTACGCCTCGCGATTCGACTGATTACCCCGGCGATAGTTATTTTTTCGCAATAACGTGGTATTGCCGCGCGTCGATTCGCGATTAATGTCCTTCGCCGAGCGCCGCCAATTGATCGGCCTGGTGTTCCGCGGCCAGCGCGGACAACAGTTCGTCCAGGTCGCCGTCCATGATCATGTCGATCTTGTAGAGCGTCAGGTTGATCCGGTGATCGGTCACCCGCCCCTGCGGGAAGTTGTAGGTGCGGATACGGTCGCTTCTGTCGCCGGTGCCGATCAGGTTGCGCCGGGTAGTGGCTTCTTGCGCCTGGGCAGCGCGCAGCTTCTGGTCCATCAAGCGGGCGGCCAGGACTTTCATGGCCTTGTCCTTGTTGCGGTGCTGGCTGCGGTCGTCCTGGCATTCCACCACGATGCCGGTGGGCAGGTGGGTGAGGCGCACCGCCGAATCGGTCTTGTTGACGTGCTGGCCGCCGGCACCCGAGGCGCGGAAGGTATCGACGCGCAGGTCGGAGGGATTGATCTCGATCTCGCCCACCTCGTCGGCCTCGGGCATCACCGCCACCGTGCAGGCGGACGTATGGATGCGCCCCTGCGCCTCGGTGGCCGGTACGCGCTGCACGCGATGGCCGCCGGATTCGAACTTGAGCCTGGAGAATGCCGCATCGCCGGCGATCCGGATAATCACTTCCTTGTAGCCGCCCAGGTCCGACGGGGATTCGCTCATGACCTCCACCTGCCAGCGCTGGCGCTCGGCGTAGCGCGTGTACATGCGCAGCAGGTTGGCCGCGAACAGCGCGCTTTCCTCGCCGCCCGCGCCGGCACGGATTTCCAGCAGCAGATTGCGGTCATCGTTGGGGTCCTTGGGCAGCAGTAGTTTCTGCAGGCTGCCTGCCAGCGTTTCCAACTGTTCGCGGGCCGCGGTGATTTCATCGGCGGCGAACTCCCTCATCTCGGGATCGTCCAGCAGCGCCTGCGCGGTGGCGAGGTCGTCCTGCGCCTGGCGATACTGCGCATATTGCTCGGCCACCGGAGACAGTTCGGCATGCTCGCGGGTGAGCTTGCGGTACTGGTCGATCTTGGCGGTGGCGTCCTCGCGCGCTAGCAGGGCGTTGACTTCGTCGAGCCGCTCGGCCAGTTGGTCGAGCTTGGTGAGCATGCTGGCTTTCATGGATATCCGGGGACGCGATGAAACGGTGGGTGCGAAATGTTGCTGGGGTGAGGCTGCGTGCGGCGCGGCGGAACGGGCCGGGGCAACGCAAGGCTGGCCACGCGCAGGACACGCGCGGCCGAGGTGAGCGCGGCTAGCGCTCGGAGTGGCTGCTGTGGCGGAACAGGCCGGGCACCAGGCGCAGCAGGGTTTCGCGGTCGTCGCCCTGGGTGTGGTTCAGCGCGTGGGTGGGGCCATGCAGGAATTTGCGGGTCAGCGCGCCGGACAGTGCTTCGAGCACAGCCTCGGGGTCGTCGCCGCGCGCCAGCATCCGGCGCGCGCGCTCCAGCTCGGCCTGGCGCATGGCCTCGCCCTGCGCCTGCAGGTCACGGATGACCGGCACCACGCTGCGGGTTTCCAGCCAGTGCATGAAGTTCTGCACGCGGCTCTCGATGATGGCTTCCGCCTGGGCCACGGCCGCCTGGCGCATGGCGTTGCCCTCGCGCACGATGGCACCGAGGTCGTCCACGGTGTACAGGAAGACGTCATCCAGGCGTGCGACTTCGGGCTCGACGTCGCGCGGCACGGCCAGGTCCACCATCATGATGGGGCGGTGGCGGCGCAGCTTGACCGCGCGTTCCACCGCGCCCAGCCCGATGATGGGCAGGGAACTGGCGGTGCACGACACCACGATGTCGAACTCGTGCAGGCGCGCGCCCAGGTCCGACAGGCGGATCGCCTCGGTGGTCAGGCCCTGGCCGGCAAGCTGCTCGGCGAGCTTCTCGCCGCGCTCGACGGTGCGGTTGGCCACCACGATCTGGCGTGGCGTTTGCGCTGCAAAGTGCGTTGCGCACAGCTCGATCATTTCTCCCGCGCCGATAAACAGCACGCGCTGGGTCGAGACGCTTTCAAAAATCCGCTGGGCCAGCCGTACCGCGGCGGCCGCCATGGACACCGAATGCGCGCCGATCTCGGTCTGGCCGCGGACTTCCTTGGCCACCGCAAAGGTGCGCTGGAACAACTGGTTCAGGTAGGTGCCCAGCGCGCCGGCTTCGCCGGCTGTGCGCACCGCATCCTTCAGCTGGCCCAGGATCTGGGTTTCGCCCAGCACCATCGAATCCAGCCCGCTGGCTACCCGGAACGCGTGGCGTACGGCTTCCGACTGCGGCAGGGAATAGAGGTGGGGCGCGAGTTCTCCGGCCGGCACGTTATGATGCTGCGCCAGCCAGCGCAGCGTGTGCTCGAAGCCTTCCGACCCCGACACCAGCACATCGGTCGCGCAGTAGATCTCGGTGCGGTTGCAAGTGGAGAGGATGGCGGCTTCGGTGCCGTTCCTGCCCGCCAGGTGGGTGCGCAAGGCGCCCAGCGCGGGTTTGATCTGCTCGAGCGGAAACGCCACCCGTTCGCGCAGCGAGACGGGCGCCGTGGTGTGATTGATACCGATCGCGAGCAGTTGCATGGTGGGGAGCATGTCTCTCTGGCCGGGCTCCGGGCAGCGGCTTTGCAGGCTGCAGCGCGGGAGTCAGGTGCAATCCGGGCATGAATTCAAGCGCGGATTCCGGCGCAAAGCGCCGCCGAACCGGGCTACATTATAGCGCCCGGCGCGGATCTTGCCGTGGTACGGATGGGTGAAGGCCGGCATTACCGTATTGTTATGGCCACGCACGGCCTTCAGGGGAGCCGTCGAAGCAAGCCGCCATTTCAGGAATACAGGAGAAAGTGATGTTGGGTACGCTGGTGGTAGGGGTGCTGGTCGGGCTGGCGGCGCGGTGGCTGCACCCGGCGGGCCGGGTCAGCCTGCTGGCGGCGATGCTGTTCGGGGCGTTGGGGGCGCTGGCCGCGTTTTACGGCGGGCAGGGCTTGCACTGGTTTGTTGCCGGGCAGATGGCGGGCTGGTTTGCGGCGATCCTGGGAGCAGGCCTGCTGGTGGGTGTTTGGGGTGTTGCCAGGGGGCGGTAGACGGTGCCCGGATGCCTGGCTCAAAGTGAATGCCGAGTTTAAATACAAGGCATCCGAATCTCAGTTCGAAAACCTCCCCTTACCCGCGCAGTTCCAAAAACCGCCTCAAAACCCCGCTCGAATAGTGGCTGGCCACCTCGGTCAAGAACGCCGGGAAATCCACATGCGCACTATCGTCGGCCCGATCAGATAGCGTGCGCATCACCGCATGCCGCACGCCATACTCATGGCAAACCTGCGCCACCGCGGCGCCTTCCATTTCCACCGCCAGCACGCCGGGCAAGCGCTCGCGCAACTCGGCCGCGGCGGCGGGGGAGCCGATGAACTGGTCGCCGCTGGCGATCATCCCCACATGCAGCCTGGGCGCGCTGACCCCGAAGCGCGCCAGCACGCCGGCCGGGACGGAGGTCGGCAGATCATCCCGCAGGTAGCCTGCCACTGCATCGCGCAGCGCGGCGGTAAGCGCCGGGTCGGTGGGGAATTCAGCGCGATCCAGCAGCGGGACCTCATGCCGGGCAAAAAACGGCCGCGCGTCCAGGTCGTGCTGCAGCGTGCGGTCCGCCACCACCACGTCCCCGACCCGCGTCTCGGCCCCGATGCCGCCGGCCAGGCCGGTGAAGACGATCTCATCCACGCCGAACTCGCGCACCAGGGTGACCGTGGTGGCCGCCGCCGCCACCTTGCCCATGCGCGCGAGCACCAGCACGCAGCGCTGGCCGTAGAGATGGCCAACGTGATAGTCGCGCATGCCGATAGTCCGCACGGTGGCGCGGGCGTCATCGTGGCGCATGGCGGCGATCAGGCCGTCGACTTCATCGTGGATGGCGGCGAGGATACCAAGGGTCATGGCGAGGCGTGGCTGGGTTGGAGAAACGCACAGCATACCGGGCCGGGACAGGGCGGCAAAGCAGCGCTGTTGCATGTTCCCGCTCACGCAAGGAAAGCTGCGCAGAGGCGGCGCCTTTGCTACAGTGCGCTGGCGTATCCATCACATGGGGCATCAATGCAGGCAACCACAACGCAGGGTTTTCAAGACCGGCGGGCAGCGCGCCAGGCGCTGGCACACTGGCGTGAGCAGGGCGTGCTCGGCGCCGACGGCGTGGCCGCCGGCTGGCCAGGGACCGAGCCCGACGCGGCGCAGTGGCGGACCTGGCTCGATCGCACGTTGCTGATGCTGGGCGCCGCGCTGCTGTGCGCCGGCGTGATCGTGTTCTTCGCCTTCAACTGGCAGGACCTGCACAAGTTCGCCAAGTTTGGCCTGCTGGCCGGCGCGCTGACGCTGCTGGCGGGATTCGCCTGGCTGCGCCCGCCCGCCGACATGGCGGGGCTGGCGGCGCTTTGCGGCGCCCAGGTGGTGGCCGGC
Organism: Cupriavidus sp. 05L310; assembly: GCF_056398185.1. Taxonomy (NCBI): domain Bacteria; kingdom Pseudomonadati; phylum Pseudomonadota; class Betaproteobacteria; order Burkholderiales; family Burkholderiaceae; genus Cupriavidus; species Cupriavidus sp. 05L310. The sequence goes on along the minus strand of NZ_JBFTOX010000011.1, from coordinate 30,787 downwards.
GTGCTGCTGGCCGTGATCGGGCAGGTCTACCAGACCGGCGCGGACGCGTGGCAGCTGTTCGCCCTGTGGGCACTGCTGGCGATCCCGTGGGCGCTGGCCGCGCGCGCGGCGCCGCACTGGTGGGTGGTGATCGTGCTGGCCAATGTCGCGCTGCTGCGGTATTTCAGCGTGCGCCTTGGCGTGGGCGGCATGTTCGACCTGCTGTTTGGCGCGGCTGGCGAACGCGCCACCACGCTCTCGCTGCTGGCGGCCACGCTCGTGCAGCTGGTGCTGTGGTTCGCGCTGCGCGCAGCGGCGCCGGCCTACGGCTTTCGCGGGCTGGCCAGCGCGCGCATCCTTGCCACGCTGGCGTGCGCCTACGCCGGCTGGCTCGGCCTCGCCAGCATCCTGCACAACCGCTTCGATCCCGCCATGTTCGGCGTGGCCATGCTCACGCTGGGCGGGCTGCTGGCCTGGTTCCGGCTGCGGGCATTCGATGTGGTGGCGCTCAGCCTGGCCAGCTTCTCGGTCATCGTGCTGCTGGTGACCGGGGTTGCCCGGCTACTGCTGGAGGGCAGCCGGGACGCGTTCGGCGCCTTCCTGATCCTCGGGCTGCTGACCATCGGTCTGTCCGCGGCGGCGGCGGCTTGGCTGCTGCGCGCCTATCGACACCACGGTCAAGCCCAAAGCGGCGCGCCCAATGGAGAGCCGGCATGACCAGCGACCGTCACGTAGTACAAAGGTTGTGGCAGGACCTGGCCGCGCTCGGCTTGGTGCAAGGGCAGCCGCAAGCCGCACAAGGGCGCACGCCATGGGCCGTCAGGCTGTTGATGGGACTTGCGGGCTGGCTCGGTGCGGTGTTCTTCCTCGCCTTCCTGCTCGGCTCGGTTTTTGTGGCCGCGCGCGACAACGCCACGGCAATGGCGCTCTGCGGCGCCGCCATGATCGCGCTGGCCGCGGTGCTGTACCGGCGCCGCGCGGGCGCCACCGCGCTCGAGCAATTCGCGCTGGCCGTCAGCCTCAGCGGCCAGGGCCTGCTCGTGTACGGCGCGAGCCAGGCCTACGGCGGCGGCCGCCTGCTCGAATCGGCCGCCTTCTGGGGCGCGCTCGCGCTGCTGGAGGCCGTGCTCTATGTGCTGGTCAGCAACCGGCTCCATCGCTTCCTGGCCGCGCTGGGCGTATGGACCGGCGTGGCCCTGGCGCTCCACCTGGCCATGACGCCCGGCCTGCGCCACGTCTGGCAAGCCATGAGCTTCTCGCTAGGCTGGCTCGCGCCCTTCGCCATGACGCTGCTCACCGGCTTCGTGGTGGCGGAAGGGCGGCTCTGCGCCGCCGGTCTGCACAACTGGATCGAGCCGGCCGCGGATGCCACGCTGCTGTTCGCACTGGGCGCGGCCCTGGTGGTGACCGGCCTCAGCCAGCCTCAGGCACTGCTGTTCGATGCCGATACCGGGCGCCACGCCGGCAACTACTGGATGGCTGGCGCGCTGTTTGGCGCGGTGCTCGCCGCGTTTGTACTTGCCGAGGCAGGCCGGATGCAGCTAAGCCCGGCAGTGCGGGGCAGCGCGCTTGTCGGCGCGGTGCTGTTCAGCGCGTTGCTCGCCGGTGCGCCGGCGGTAGTCGCCGCCGCCCTCGCGCTCGGCCTGGCGCTGCGCCGCGGCTCGCTGCCCTGGCTGGGCCTGGCCGTCGCCGCGCTCGGCAGCGGCTTCATCTGGTACTACAGCGCGCTGCACTGGACGCTGCTGATCAAGTCCGCCACGCTCGCCGGCGCCGGCATCGCCGTGCTGCTGCTGCGCCTGGCGCTGCGCCGCGAAGGCGCAAGGAGACAAGCATGAAACGCTGGATATTGTTGGCATGGGTGCTCACGCTCGGGCTGGCCGCCTTCGCCATCGCCGGCAAGGAACGGCTGCTGGCGCATGGCGGCACCGTCTACCTGCGACTGGCGCCAGTCGATCCGCGCTCGCTCATGCAAGGCGACTACATGGCACTGAACTTTGCCATCGCCGAGTCCATCCGCCAGGCAGGCAAGCTGCAAGGCATCGAGCCCACCCGCGAGCAAGTTGCCGTGATCCGCCGCGATGCACGCGGCGAAGCCACCTTCGTGCGCCTGTACACGGGCGCGGCACTGGCCGGCGGCGAGCAACTGCTGCGCTTCCAGAACGTGCCGACCCGCTGGGGCGGCGTGCAGGCACAGGTGTCCACCGATGCGTTCTTCTTCCAGGAAGGGCAGGGGGCGCGGTTCGAGAAGGCGCGCTATGGCGAGTTCCGCGTAGGGCCGGACGGACAGGCGCTGCTGGTGGGGCTGCGGGGGGAGGATTTGGGGGCACTGTGAGAGGTGACAGTTGCCGTCAGCATGCCGCTGTGCGCCAACCATGATTGGATCGGCTGGAACATCAGAGCCGATTCACATTGCTGCGTTGTGTGACCGCCGGCTTGATGGCGCTCGCAGATGCCGGAGGCCCGACGCAAAGCGCGCACTGGTTGCAAGCCCGCGCCTTTTGTAGCTTCCTTGTCCAGGCCAGGTCGAGATCGGGCGTTGGTGCCACAGCCATTGGCATAGGGTGTCGTGAGACGCCGCTTTGCGCCTGTCCTAGAGTTTGACTTGTTCGAACTGGCCTTTGCCAGAGAAGTTGAAGGGAACCTTGAAGGCGGCTCCGCCTTTGATTCCTTCAGATTGCTCGATGATCCGTAGCCACCACCGCACCAGATTGTGCGCAATATCCCAGAGCCTATGGTTTGACCAGCTTTTGTCGAGAAAGAAGACAATTAGCCCCGCACGGCGTAGTGCTTCTCGCTCGAGGCCTTTGTTCAGCTTGTCGTGCGTGATGACCGCCCATCCACCTTCTTGCGAGAGAGCGTCGATCCAGGCCGCATCCGTTGTGTCTTGTGGGAAGCGGTCTCGCAAGGGAGCGACGGAGTGCCCGTATGGTTCGGAAAGCGAGTGGAGCGCCCGTGCCAGCGCTGGAGAGAGATTGTTGTCAGCGAAGAACTTCACGCTACCAGGCGTTCTTCAAACGCGACTGCGGCCTCCACCGAGGCAACAGGCACTTCATACAACCTGGCAACAAGCTGTTTGTCGCCTTCGGCCTGGAATGCCTCGGCGAGGATTGAAGTTCTGATGGCGCCATCAGTGACAATGGGCTTGCCGAAGGCGATTGCAGGATCCAAGACCACGGCCTTGCTGCGCAGCGTCGGGTACCAGCGCGCGGCGGCATCGTCAGCACCAAATTCGATGCCACGATACAAAGAGGGCTCGATGATCTTCTGAAACGCGTACTGGCTTTTCACCAAGTCCAGCAATTCGGTCTCACCGGATTCTTGTATGGTGGACGCGAAGATTGTGCGGCCGTCCGTCTGGAAACGGCGGGAGGTAAAGGGATGTGGCAGGGCAAAAAGCTCGCGTGCCTTGCGGCTGGCGAGGCGTATCGTTTGCAGGCTGACGCCGTGCTGGCGAAACGCTCGGACGAATCGGACTTCCAGCAAATCATGAAAACTGATCCCATCCACGTCCGCTTCCGCCAGTTCGGTCTCCCAAAGTGGAGCAACCGGGACCGCATGCCGGGTTGTCTTGTCCCGATATGCATAGCCGTCCAGCCAGCGCCGCAGGTCGCGCACGGGTCGCAGCTTCATGGAAGGTGTATAGGCCAATGCCAGTCAACTTCATCATTGCCCCCTCCTTCCACGTAGTGTCCTGCCAGCTAAATGCCGGCGGCGAATCTGGATATTTTAGCGGCTTCGCGGGCGTGCAGTTGTCATGTTTTCGTTAACACGCTCCGGTGCCTGACCGGCGTGAGTCTACTAGGGAGCAGCTCCAATCTGTGTTTGTGCTTCTTCGTGGAGTCAGCAGCCGATGCCTCGGGAATGCGCAAGATCATTGCTGCCGGCGCTATACTAGGGGAGCCGCTGCAACCACAGCGACCGGGATTGGCGTCCCGAAAACGTAGGCGGATAACCGCCGCCAGGCGGTTTTTTCCGTCGCGCCTTCGCACGTCCCTATGGGCGGGCCTGGGCGGGGGAGCCTTCGGGCTCGCCGGTTCCCTACGTTCTGGTACGCCAACCCTGCCTTGCGCCCGCCCACCCCGATTGGCGTCGGGGGAGCGGAGTTGAAACCGCAACGTAGGAGGCATCTGCATGCCCCAGTCTTCGTACGCCCATTTCGGGCAATCTGTATTTCCCCAAACTCCTCCCGGTTAGCGCGAGCGCGCTTCCCAACGGAGGGCGTTCGATGTGTAAGCACCCGCAGTACAACATTAGCGCCGAGCAGACAGGCCGCGATATCTTCGTGACCGCGCACGCTGCATCCGAAAGCCCGCTTAGCCTCGCCGCGGAAAAGGCTGCCCAACTCAACGCGCTGCTGTCGGTCGCGATCGAGAACGCTGCCGGTGGCACCCTTGCGAACTTGACTGACGAGACACAAGGTCACCTGCTCTCGCTGGCGGCGACACTCGCTAACGAAGCGCTGGTGTTGAGCGAACTCGCGGTCTTGCGGGACTCGGAGGGCGCGCATGATGGATGAATTTGCGGTGGCTCGGCACGAGCGACGGGCCGTCACCTGAAACAGAAAGCCCCGCAGGCACACATGCCTTGCGGGGCTCATTTTTCGTCGCCCGCCGAATCCAGCCGGCGGACAGTGGCGCAGTCTGCTTAGACGTTAAACAAGAAGTTCATCACGTCGCCATCCTTCACCACATACTCCTTGCCTTCCGCGCGCATCTTGCCGGCTTCCTTGGCGCCTTGCTCACCTTTGTAGGTAATGAAGTCTTCATAGGCGATGGTCTGGGCGCGGATGAAGCCGCGTTCGAAGTCGGTGTGGATCACGCCGGCCGCCTGCGGAGCGGTGTCGCCCACATGGATCGTCCACGCGCGCACTTCCTTCACGCCGGCGGTGAAATAGGTCTGCAGGCCCAGCAGGGTAAAGCCCGCACGGATCACGCGGTCCAGGCCGGGTTCTTCCATGCCGAGGTCGGCCAGGAACTCGGCCTTGTCCGCATCGTCGAGGTCGGCGATCTCGGCTTCGATGGCGGCGCAGACGGCCACGACCGGCGACTTGGTCTTGGCGGCGTGGGCGCGCACGGCGTCCAGGTGCGGATTGTTCTCGAAGCCGTCTTCACGCACGTTGGCTACGTACATGGTGGGCTTGGCGGTGATCAGGCACAGCGGCTTGATGGCGGCCCATTCTTCGTCCGACAGGTCGAGCGTGCGCACGGCCTTGGCTTCGTTGAGCACGGCCTGGGCCTTTTCCAGCACGGCCACCAGGCGCAGCGCTTCCTTGTCACCGGCGCGCGCGGGCTTGATGTAGCGGGCGTGGGCCTTTTCCACGGTGGCGAGGTCAGCCAGCGCCAGTTCGGTATTGATCACCTCGATGTCGGACAGCGGATCGACCTTGCCGGCGACGTGGATGACGTTCTCGTCCTCGAAGCAGCGCACCACGTGGGTGATGGCGTCGGTTTCGCGGATATTGGCCAGGAACTGGTTGCCCAGGCCTTCACCCTTGGAGGCGCCCGCCACCAGGCCGGCGATGTCGACGAATTCGACCACGGCCGGCAGGACGCGCTCGGGCTTGACGATCTCGGCCAGGTTGACAAGCCTCGGATCCGGCACTTCCACCACGCCCACATTGGGCTCGATGGTGCAGAACGGGTAGTTCTCGGCGGCGATGCCGGCCTTGGTCAGGGCGTTGAACAGCGTGGACTTGCCGACGTTGGGCAGGCCGACGATGCCGCATTTGAGGCTCATGGTAAACCTTTAAAAATCAATGGGTTGCGGTTCGCCCTGGGTGCGTCTGGCGCGGTTGGCGCGGCGATTGGGACGCAGAGGGGAAAAGTGCAGCACGAGGCAAGACAGCCAAAGCGGGGCTTCACTCACCGCTTTTGTGCCGGAATTGCCATCGGAAAGATGGCTATTGTAACCTCGCCAGACGTTGCGCTGAACCCGCCGGCCGCTCCCTCTGGTCCTCGTATTTCCTCGCTCTCCGCAGGTACCCCCGTTTGCCCTGCACGTTACGCGGCCGGTTCCGACGCGCGTGGGTACGGCAAGGGCAATGTGCCGGGGTGGCTATAATTCACGCATGACTCGTCCATCTCCCTCCCGTTTCCAGGTTGCCGTGGTCGGCGGCGGCATCGTCGGCAAGGCTTGTGCGTTGCTGCTGGCCCAGCAGGGCATGCAGGTGGCGCTGATCGCGCCGCGGCCCCGCGGGGCCGTGCCGGAGCCGGACCAGTGGGACAGCCGCATCTACGCCTTCTCGGCGAGTTCGCAGGCGTTGCTGGAGCAGTTGCGTGTGTGGGAGGCGCTGGATCCCGCACGGATGCAAATGGTGTCCGATATGCGTGTGTTCGGCGATGTGAGCGCAGCGCAGGCCGATACCCCGGCCGCCGGCGACCTGCATTTTTCGGCATATGCCGCGACCGTGCCGCAACTGGCCTGGATCATCGAATCCGGCCATGTCGAGCGCGTGCTCGATACCGCCTTGCGTTTCCAGCCACAGGTGCACTGGCATGACGATACCGCGGCGGCCTTCGCGCGCGACCACGAGGGCGCCACGCTGACGCTCGCCGGTGGCGACAAGGTGCGCGCCGCCTGCGTGGTGGGCGCGGATGGCGCGCGTTCGTGGCTGCGCGACCAGTGTCATATCGCAGTTGCGAAGCGCCGCTACCGCCAGCTCGGCGTGGTGGCCAATTTCGAGTGCGAGCTCCCGCATCAGGACACGGCCTGGCAGTGGTTCCTGGGTACGCCCCCCAAGCTGATGGCCGACGAGGAGCCCGCCAACGGCGAGATCCTGGCGCTGTTGCCTTTGCCCGGACGCCGCGTCTCCATGGTGTGGTCGGCCGAGGAGGGCCACGCGAGCGACCTGCTGGCGCTGTCTCCGGAGGCACTGGCTGATACCGTGATGCAGGCCGCCAGCGGCGCCGTGGGGCGCCAGTTCGGCGCGCTGCGCTGCGTGACGCCGGCGCAGGGCTTCCCCCTGGTGCTGCAGCGCGCCGAGCAGTTCGTCCAGCCGCACGTGGTACTGGTAGGCGACGCAGCGCACGTGGTGCACCCGCTGGCCGGCCAGGGCATGAACCTGGGTTTGCGCGATGTGGCGGAACTTGGCCGCGTAATGGCCGACAAAGAGTCTTTCCGTGGCGAAGGCGACCTGCGCCTGCTGCGCCGCTATGAGCGGGCGCGCGCCACAGACCTGCTTTCCCTGACGGCTGCCACCGATGGCCTGCACCGGCTGTTTTCCCTGCCTGGCGGCATCGCACGCGCAGTGCGCAATACCGGCATGAGGGCGGTGGGAGGGCAGCCGCTGCTTAAACGTTTTCTTATCGGGCGCGCGCTGGGCTGAGCCCCGAGCCCGTCTCACGCGTACCGAACCATCGATTCACTGGAGTCAACATGTTGCAATTCCTGCGCCGCCGTACCGCCCTGTCAGCCACCATCGTTGGCGGTTTGGCGGCTGCCGGCTTCGCGCTCCACGCCATGGCTGCCGGCGATCCCGGCACCGACCGCATCAAGGAATCGATGCAGAAGATGCTCGGCGGGCGCGCCGAAGTGAAGAGCGTGGCCAAGACCCCGGTGCCCGGCTTGTTCGAAGTCAATGTCGGCGGCCAGGTGGTCTATACGGATGCGACCGGCCGCTACATCATCAATGGCGAGATGGTCGACAGCAAGACCGGCACCAACCTGACCGAGGAGCGGCTGGCCGAAATCAACCGCATCAAGTGGTCGGACCTGCCGCTGGCGCGCGCCATCAAGTGGAGCAAGGGCGACGGCAGCCGCCAGGTGGCGGTGTTCTCCGACCCGAACTGCGGTTACTGCAAGCGCATCGAGCAGACCTTCCAGCAGATGGACAACATCACGGTCTACACCTTCCTCTATCCGGTGCTGTCGCCAGATTCCTCCGTGAAGGCCAAGCAGGTCTGGTGCGCAACCGACCGCACCAAGGCCTGGCGCGACTGGATGCTGAGCCATGTGGCGCTGACCGGCAACGGCAGCTGCAAGACGCCGGTGGATGACAACCTGGCGCTCGGCCAGAGCCTGAATATCACCGGTACCCCGGCAGTGTTCTTCATGGACGGCACCCGCATCCCCGGCGCCGCGGACGTTGCCACGCTCGAGCGCAAGCTCGCCAGCCTCAAGAAGTAAGCACTTGGCGCCGGCGGCCTCCCGGCGCTGCCGTGCCGGGGGCGTCCGGATGTCTTTCATCAAGAATCCGAAGGAGACACCATGACGTTCCAGGCTTTGCTGCTGACCCAGGCGGACGGCGCCACCCAGGCCGCCGTTACCGCGCTCGATGAATCCAGCCTCCCCGCCGAGGGCGACGTGCTGGTCGCCGTCGATTACTCCACCATCAATTTCAAGGACGGGCTGGCCATCACGGGCCGCTCGCCGGTGGTGCGCAAGTGGCCGATGGTCGCGGGCATCGACGGGGCCGGCACGGTGCTGGAATCCACGCATCCGCGCTGGAAGGCCGGCGACAAGGTCGTGCTCAACGGCTATGGCGTGGGCGAGACGCACTGGGGCTGCCTGGCGCAGCGCGCGCGCCTCAAGGGCGACTGGCTGGTGGCCTTGCCGGATGCCTTCACCACGCGGCAGGCCATGGCCATCGGCACCGCGGGCTATACCGCCATGCTGTCGGTACTGGCGCTGGAGCGCGCCGGGGTCAAGCCGGGCGATGGCGAGGTGCTGGTGACCGGTGCCTCGGGCGGGGTGGGCTCGGTCGCCATCGCGATCCTGTCCCGGCTGGGCTATCGCGTGGTGGCGTCCACCGGCAAGACTGCCGAGGCTGACTTCCTCAAAGCGCTGGGCGCGGCGGATGTCGTCGACCGCACCGAACTCGGCAAGCCGAACAAGCCGATGCAAAAGGAGCGCTGGGCCGCGGTGGTGGACTCGGTGGGTTCGCATACGCTGGTCAACGCCTGCGCGCAGGTGCGCTACGGCGGCGCCGTGACGGCCTGCGGGCTGGCGCAAGGACTGGACTTCCCGGGCTCGGTGGCGCCCTTTATCCTGCGCGGCATCACGCTTTACGGCATCGATAGCGTGATGGCGCCGATGGCGCGGCGCGAGGAAGCCTGGCAACGCCTGGCGCAAGACCTGGAGCCGGATCGCCTGCGCGCCATTACCCGCGAGATCGGCTTGTCCGAGGCGATCGAGGCTGGCCGCAAGATCGTCGATGGCGGCATGCGCGGCCGCGTGGTGGTGAACGTCAACGCCTGAGCCGGCGCGGGGTCCGGGGCAGGCGGGGCCGGGCATGGCGCTACAATCACGCTCATGAAGCCGATCCATTACGCCATCGCCCCGCTTCAACCCGAAGCGCACTTGTTCGCCGTCACTGTCACGGTCGACGCCCCCGATCCCGCCGGCCAGCAGTTCTACCTGCCGGCGTGGATTCCCGGCAGCTACATGATCCGCGACTTCGCACGCAATATCGTGCGCATCCGCGCGGATGCCGGCGGCAAGCCGGTGGCACTCGCCAAGCTCGACAAGCAGAGCTGGCAGGCGGCGCCGGTGGACGGGCCGCTCGCGCTCAGCTACGAGGTCTACGCCTGGGATCTGTCGGTGCGCGCCGCGCACCTCGACGCCACCCACGGATTCTTCAACGGCAGTTCCGTGTTCCTGTGCGCCGAAGGGCAGGAAGATCGTCCCTGCACGGTGGACATTCATGCGCCAGCCGGCGAGGCCTATACCGGCTGGCGCGTCGCCACCGCCATGCGCGAAGCGGCTGGCCGCGGCGGCGCCAAGCGCTACGGCTTCGGCCGCTACCAGGTTGCCGACTACGACGAGCTGGTCGACCACCCGGTCGAGATGGGCAACTTCACCATGGGCAGCTTCCGGGCCTGCGGCGCCCAGCACGACGTGGTGTTCACGGGCCGCGTGCCGCAACTCGACCTCGACCGCGTGTGCCGCGATCTGAAGCAGATCTGCGAAGCGCAGATCCGGCTGTTCGAGCCCAAGACGGAAAAAGCACCGTTCCTCGACAGCAACCGCCGCTACGTGTTCATGACCATGGTCACCACCGACGGCTACGGCGGGCTGGAGCATCGCGCCAGCACGGCGCTGATTTGCGGGCGCGCGGACCTGCCGGCGCTTGGCAAGGAGGAGGCCACCGAGGGCTACCGCACCTTCCTCGGGCTGTGCAGCCACGAATATTTCCACACCTGGAACGTCAAGCGCGTCAAGCCCGCGGCCTTCGTGCCGTACCGGCTGCGCGAAGAAACCTATACGCCGTTGCTGTGGCTGTTCGAGGGTTTCACCAGCTATTACGACGACCTGATGCTGGTGCGCAGCGGCCGCATCACCGAGAAGCAGTACGTGGAGCTGCTGGCCAAGACCTGGAACGGCGTGCTGCGCGGCAATGGCCGCACCAAGCAGAGCGTGGCCGAAAGCTCTTTCGATGCCTGGACCAAGTACTACCGCCAGGACGAGAACGCGCCCAACGCTATCGTCAGCTATTACACCAAGGGTTCGCTGGTGGCGCTGGCGCTGGATCTCACCATCCGCGCCAGGACCCGCAACCGGCGCTCGCTCGACGACATCATGCGCGCGCTGTGGCAGCGCTATGGCAGCGGCTTCTATGCGCCGGGCGCGCAGCAGCGCGGCGTCACCGAGGCGGAGCTGCATGCCTTGTTCGACGAGGTCAGCGGCCTGCGCCTGGGCGCGCTGCTGCGCTCGCTGACCGAGGGCACCGGCGAGCTGCAGCTGGCGGCGCTGTTCAAGCCTTTCGGCATCAAGGCGGTGCCGGCCAAGCCGGAGCGCAACGCCGCGCTCGGCATCAAGACCAAGAACGAAGACGGCTGGGTGCGCGTGACCCAGGTACTCGATGGCGGCGCGGCGCAGGCGGCCGGGCTTTCGGCGGGCGACCTGCTGGCCGCGGTGGATGGCCTGCGCGTGGCACCGGGGCAGCTCGACAAGCTGCTGGCGCGCTACCGCACCGGCGACAGCGCCGAATGCCACGTGTTCCGCCGCGACGAGCTGCACGTGCTGCCGCTGACCTTCGCGCGCGAGCCGGCGGCGCAGTACACCGTGACGGCCGAAGGCGGCCGCCAGGCCATGCGCGCGCGCTGGCTGGGCCTCTAGGCCGGTAAGGACCACACGCCGCCACATGCAATACGCGCACGACGCCCGCACCTTCGTCTATTCGCATTACGTCTATCGCGGGCTGCGCTCCGCGACCGGGGTGATCGGCGCCACGCTGATCGCCATGCAGTTCACGGACCTGCCCACCGCCATGGTGGTGTCGATGGGCGCGCTGTGCACCAGCCTGATGGACCTGCCCAGCCCGTTCAGCCACAAGTTCAATGAGATGCTGGCCAGCGTGCTGCTGTGCACGGCGGTGACCTTGCTGGTGGCCATGGCCACGCCGTTCCCGCGCGTGATGCCGCTGGTGCTGGTACTGGTGACCTTCATGGCCGGCATGATGACGGTGTATGGCAACAAGACCCTGCCATTGCAGTTCTCGGCCTTGTTTGTCATGACGCTGACCATCAACGAGGACTTCGTGGTGCGGCGCGCGTTCGAGCATGCCTTGTTGTTCGGCATTGGCGCGGTGGCCTACATGGCCTACGCGATGGTGGTGAGCTGGGCAACGCAGCGGCGCACCAAGCAGCAGGTGCTGGCCGAGGCGCTGTACGAGATGGCGGGCTACCTCCAGATCAAGGCGGGCTTTTACGATGCCGGCAATGACTACGAGGCGCAGTTCAACCAGCTGGTGCGCCAGCAGATCGTGGTGGCGGAGCGGCAGCAGGCGGCGCGCGACCTGGTGCTGCGCGGCAACACCACCACCCACGACGGGCTGCTGGTGCAGGTCCATTTGCGCATGCTGGACCTGTACGAGTACATCCTTTCCACCAATACGGATTACCCGCTGCTGCGCCAGACCTTTGCCGGCACGCCGGTGCTCGATCACCTGAGCCGGCTGGTACAGCTGATGTGCAAGGATGTGGAAGGGATCGCCTACGACATCACGCGTGGCCGGCCTTCCTACGCCACCGTGGACTACCGCCAGGAGCTGCGTGCGGTCGAGCACGAGATCGCGCAGCTGCGCCATCACCACATCAACGCCGCGGCGATGACGGCGGTGGCGGAGACGCTCGACATGATCAAGGGCGCCATCGTGCTGGTGGAACAACTGCACGAGGCGTCGCGCACGCCGGTGGAGCCCAGCAAGGTGCTGCCCGGGCCGGACATGACGCCCTTCCTCACGCGCCAGCGCTACGAGCTCAAGGTGCTGCGCGACAACCTGCACTGGAAATCGCCCGCCTTCCGCTTTGCGGTGCGCATCACCATGGCGGTGGGGGCGGGGCTGTGGATCGCCGATCACCTGCCGTATGTGTCGCACAGTTACTGGATCCTGCTGACCATCATCGTGATCCTGAAGCCCAACTTCAGCATGACCAAGCAGCGCTACAACGATCGCCTGATCGGCACGCTGATTGGCTGCGTGATCGCGGTAGCCGTGCTCAGGGTTGTGCACCAGCCGCTGATCCTGCTGGGCGTGCTGTTCCTGGCGCTGGTGGCGAGCACGGCGTTTTCCACCATCAAGTACCGCTACACCGCGGTGGCGGCCTGCGTGCAGGTGCTGATCCAGATCAACCTGCTGATGCCGGGCAGCCCCACCGTGGCTGGCGAGCGGCTGATCGATACCGTGATCGGCGGGCTGATCGCCACGGTGTTCAGCTTCGTGCTGCCCAGCTGGGAATACCGCGCGCTGCCCGCGCTGGTGGAGACCGTGCTTGAGGTCAACCGCCGCTACATTGCCGCCACGCGCGACCTGCTGCTGCGCGTGGCCAAGGACGATTTTGCCTACCGGGTGCAGCGCAAGCAGTTCATGGACAGCCTGTCCGCGCTGATTGGTTCGTTCCAGCGCATGCTCGACGAGCCAAAGAGCCGGCATCGCGCGGTGGACAACCTGAACCGCTTTATCGTGCAGAACTACCTGGTGGCGGCGCACGTGGCCGCGGCACGCATCCAGGTGCGCGAGCATTATGGCGAGCTGGATTTGCCGGCCGCCGAAAGCGCTATCCGCCAGGCCACCGATGCCGCTGTTCACAGTCTGCAACTGGCCAGTGAAAGGCTGGCCGAGGGCGATCGCTTCGGCGGGCGTGGCGCGGGATTCATTCGTCCGGCGAAGGGCAAGGCGGCGGTAAAGGAACCGAAGGCGGCTGACGTGGCCAACGAGAGCACCGGCGCCGCGATGGCAGGCGCTGCCGGGGTCGCCGTTGCGGGCGTAGCCGCCAGCGTCTCCGATGCCCATGCGGCCCGGACCGCCGACCTGGCGCTTGCCGCGGCCACCGCCGATGCGCCGCCGCCGTCCGAAGACGCCAGCGAGCGCCGTGCCCGCCTGGCCGATTCGGCCGACCGCCGCCGCGCCGATGTGCTGGTGCATGCCGCAGCGTCGGGCGAGCTGACACGCGCTGCCAGCGAAGCCGGCGGCACCGCCAGTACGGCCAGCTCAACCGGCCGCACCGCCAATGCCGTCCTGGAGCGCCGCCTGCGCGCGTTGCGCGAGGACACCGCAAAGATCGCCCTGCGCACCGGCGCGATCGGCCGCGCGATGCGGGAGCGCTAGGCTACCGGGCCGCCGGGCCAAACGCAATCAGGGCTGGGTGTCCGTGCCCGCGCCCGGCGCCGGCTGCTCTTCCCGCGGCAGCGTCAGCATGCCGCTGTTGTAGCTGTATTCATAGACCTCCCCGTAGCGCCCCCATTCGATGCCGATGGTCAGCACGCGCTTGGCTTCTTCCGGTTTGAGGAAAGCCTCGAGTTCCCGCAGCACGTGTTCTTCGCGGATCTCGCCGTCCTCGGACTGTTCGAGCTCGCGGCGGATGTGCGCGGCCAGTGCCACGTGTTGCAGCAGTTGCCTGCCGAACAGCACCTTGCGCTCCGGTGGCTCCGTCTCGTAGTAGGCGCGGCCGAGGTCGGTGGCGTTGATGTCGCCGCGTTCGATGGTCGCCAGCTTCAGCAGGTGCAGGGCCTCGCAGGCGGGCAGCAGGTCATCGTCGGTGAGGCTGGCTTCCTCGGCCAGGTGCGGCAGGTCGGCCCGGCCGAAGAAAGGCGCTTCGCAGAGCAGGTCGAGAATGGCCTCCATCTGGCTGATGTCGGCGTCCGGCAGGCGGTAGCCGATGTCCTGGGCCGCCGCCAGCGCGGGCGCGCGTGGCTCAAGCGCCGCGGGCGACGTCATCAGCGTGTAGACCTCGTCGATCAGCGCGCGTACCTGCGCCGAATCGCGGTTGCGCGGGCGCGGGAACGGGATCTTCACCTCGGCGCGGATGCGGCCCGGATCGCTCGACAGGACTACGATGCGATCGGCCATCATCACCGCTTCTTCGATATTGTGCGAGACGATCAGGATGCACTTGATATTGGTGCGGCCGTCTTCCCACAGGTCGAGCATCTCGTCGCGCAGGGTCTCGCCGGTCAGCACGTCGAGCGCGGAAAAGGCTTCGTCCATCAGCAGCAGGTCGGGTTCGGTCACCAGCGCGCGGGCAATGCCGACGCGCTGGCGCATGCCGCCGGAGAGTTCGCGCGGCAGCGCGCTGTTGAAGCCCGACAGGCCAATCATGTCGATCGCCGCCTCGGCCCGGCGGCCGCGCTCCTCCTTGTGCACGCCCTGGGCTTCCAGCCCCAGTTCCACGTTCTGCTGCACGGTCAGCCACGGGAACAGCGCGAACGACTGGAACACCATGGCGATGCCTTCGGCCGTGCCGCGCAACGGCTGCCCGCGAAAATGCACCTGGCCGCGATCCGCGCCTACCAGCCCGGCCATGATGCGCAGCAGCGTGGACTTGCCCGAACCGGACTTGCCCAGCATGGCGACGATCTCGCCGCGCTTGAGGGTCAGGTCCACGCCTTCGAGCACCGCGCGGTCGGTACGGTCCGCGGTGCGGAAGATTTTCGAGACGCCGCGCAGTTCGATGACGGATTCGACTGCGTTTGCGATGGGGCTTGCCATGATGATGTTCCGTTCGAGTTCAGGGCTTTGCCGCCTGTACGGCTTGTATGGCTTGTGCGGCTTGTGCGGGTCAGAGGCGCGTGCGTTCCTGCGCGAGCAGGTACAGGCGGTTCCACAGCAGGCGGTTGAAGCCCACCACGAACACCGCCATCACGCCGATGCCCAGCGCGATGCGGGGAAAGTCGCCCTTGGCGGTCATTTCCGCGATATAGCTGCCCAGGCCGGTGGCGACCAGCGTGCGGTCGCCCCAGGTGACGTATTCGGAGACGATACTCGCATTCCATGAGCCGCCCGCCGCGGTCACCAGGCCGGTCAGCAGGCTGGGGAACACGGCCGGGATCAGGAAGCGCTTCCACAACAGCCAGCCGCGCAGGCCAAAGTTGCGCGCCGCCAGTTTGAGTTCGGTGGGGATGCCGGAGGCGCCGGCAATCACGTTGAACAGGATGTACCACTGCGTGCCGAAAATCATCAGCGGACTCAGCCAGATTTCGGGGTTCAGGCCGAAGCGCACGATCAGCATCACCACCAGCGGGAACATCAGGTTGGCCGGGAAGGCGGCCAGGAACTGCGCCACCGGCTGCGCGATGCGCGCCACCTTCGGGTTCAGGCCGATGCGGATGCCGATCGGCACCCAGATCACCGCCGCCAGCGCGATCAGCACGATCACCCGCACCATCGTCAGCGAGCCCAGCCACAGCACATGGCCCACCTCCGCCCAGCCCACCTCCGTACGCACGAAATGCATCACGCGATACAAGGCCGCCACCGCGATCAGGATGATGACGAGATTGCTCAGGCGCTCGAACCACAGCGCGCGCCGGTCATCGCTGGCTTTGGGGTCCACTGCCTTGCGGCCCGAGCGCCAGGCCAGCGTGCGTTCCGCCAACGCTGCCGTGCGGCCCAGCAGCATGCGCACCCATTCCGAGCGGCGCAGCAGGTTGAGCAGCCACGATTGCGGCTCGCTTTCCTGTGCCATGGTCTCGAAGCGGAAGCGGTCGGCCCAGGCGATCAGCGGACGGAAGAACAACTGGTCATAGAGCACGATGCCGATCAGCATGGCCAGGATGGCCCAGCCGATCGCCGCCAGGTCTTGCTGCTGGATCGCCAGCGCGATGTAGGAGCCGATGCCCGGCAACCGGATGTCGTTGCCCGACACCGAGATGGCCTCGGAAGCCACCACGAAGAACCAGCCGCCGGACATCGACATCATCATGTTCCACAGCAGGCCCGGCATGGCGAAGGGCACTTCGAGGCGCCAGAATTTCTGCCACGCCGAGAGCCGGAACATGGCGGCCGCTTCCACCAGGTCGGTCGGAATGGTGCGGATCGACTGGTACAGGCTGAACGCCATATTCCAGGCCTGCGAGGTGAAGATGGCGAAGATGGCGGCGCACTCGACGCCTACCAGGCTGCCGGGGAACAGCGCGATGAAACCGGTCACGGTGATCGACAGGAAGCCCAGCACCGGAATCGATTGCAGAATGTCCAGCGCCGGGACCATCACTTTCTCGGCGGTGCGGTTCTTGGAGGCCAGCGCGGCAAAGGCAAAGGTGAACAGGAGCGACGCCATCAGCGCCACCAGCATGCGGATGCTGGTGCGCATCAGGTAATACGGCAGGTAGGCGATGTCCAGATGCACCGCCAGCGGCTCGCCGGGCTGGTAGGGCACGTTCATTTGCCGGGCGGCAAAGGCCACCAGCACGATCACCGCCAGGATGATGGGCAGCAGCGCCAGGTCGAATCGGTTCGGCGGCGCGGTCAGCAACTGGCTGGCATAGCCTCGGAGTGTGACCGAGCTGGCCTGGTCGTGTTCGGCTTGCTGCATTATCTTGACAGTGGATCGTTGAGCGGTTGCCGGTGCGGGGCCGGCTGGCCCCGGGGCCTGGATGGATCGGCGGCGCGCGCGTGGCGCCGCGCCGGCGTTGGCGGAGAGCGGGATTTGCAATGATGCCGCAACGCCGGGCGCATCGTTGTGCTTTTGGCGTTACCCGTGTTGGGGTGTCCTTACTGGTAACGCTTGGGATCGCAGTCTAGTTTACTTGTGATGCATGCCGCGGCTGTTTCAGCCGCCGCGTCGGGCAAGGGGAACCCAGATGGAAACATGGCACATCGTGGTCAAGGGGCGGGTGCAGGGCGTGGGCTACCGCGCGGCCTGCGCAGGGCAGGCCGGGGCGCTCGGGCTGGGCGGCTGGGTGCGCAACCGGCAGGATGGCTCGGTGGAAGTGATGGCCTACGGGCCGCCTGATCGGCTGGAGGCACTTTGCGCCTGGATGCGGCGCGGGCCGCCAGCCGCGCAGGTCAGCGCGCTGGTGGCGCTGCCCGGCGCGGGCGAGTTCGACGATTTCGACTGCCTGCCGACAGCCTAGCGTCCGGGGTCAGTTGGCGCGCCAATCCACCGGTGCGGCGCCGTGCCGCTGCAGCCAGTCGTTGGCCAGCCGGAAATGTCCGCACCCCAGGAAACCCCGATGCGCCGAAAGCGGCGACGGGTGCGGCGCTTCCAGAACGCAGTGCGAGCCGGCCAGCAAGGGTTTCTTGGCCTGGGCGTGGCTGCCCCACAGCAGGAAGACCAGGTTGGGGCGGGCGGCGGACAAGCCCTGGATCAGGCAGTCCGTTATCGCTTCCCAGCCGCGCTTGGCGTGGCTGGCGGCTTGGCCTTGCTCCACCGTGAGCACGGTGTTGAGCAGCAGCACGCCCTGGCGCGCCCAGCCTTCCAGGTTGCCGGAGGTGGGCGCCGCCGTGGCGCCGTCACCGTATTCCGCGGCGATCTCCTTGAAGATATTGCGCAGGCTGGGCGGCACGCGCACGCCGTCGGGTACCGAGAAGGCCAGCCCGTGCGCCTGCGGAATCTCGTTGCCGTTGACCACGCCAGTGCCGTGGTAGGGATCCTGTCCGAGGATGACCACCTTGACGGTCTCGGGCGGCGTCAGGTGCAAGGCGTGGAACACCTCATGCGGAAAGACGGGCTTGCCGTTGGCACGTTCGCCGTCGACGAAGCTGGCCAGTTCCCGCCAGCCGGCCGTGTTCATGCAGGGGGCCAGCAATTCGCGCCAGGCAGCCGGCAGCGCCGCGGCTTGCGCGGACAGGCTGGCGGCGGCCGGAGCGGGGGCGGCATCGGCAACGGCCGGGGCTGCGAACAGGTCGGCCTGTACGCTGTTGTGCTTGCTCATGCTGGAGGAATACCTGGTTCTTTGTTGGGAGGGGCCGAGGAGGGCGCCGGCGCGACGTCAGGCGCGGCCCGCTCCGGCCGCGAGCCGGTAGCCGCGTGCGGCTTTGCTCTGGTCGGACGGCTTAAGGGGCGCGACATGCTGGAGGCGCAACGCCAGTGCGCGCAGCGCGGCCTCGGCTTGTTGCTGCGTGGGCGCCTGTCCGGCATCGCCGGGAAGCCACTCAAGCTCCAGTTCCCGGATCGTCTCTTGCTCGGCGCTCGCCGGCGCCGAAATCGTTCCGACGTCGAGTGCGGCCTCGATACGAACGCCATCCTGTTCGACCAGCCAGGTGCGCCGCGCGAAATCGGTGCGGAATACCGGCGCCAGTGTTGCGGCGAGCGGCGTCAGCAAGGCGCGGGCTTCGGCCGGGAAGGCGTCGAGTTCGATGGCTTCGGCGGCCACCTTGGTTTCCCACTCGTGGCGGGTGGCCATGCCGGCCTCGCTCTTGCCGGCGGTCTTCAAGGTCTGCAGCCATTGCTCGCCGTGGCGGCGCAGCCGC
Source organism: Cupriavidus sp. 05L310 (assembly GCF_056398185.1). Lineage (NCBI taxonomy): Bacteria > Pseudomonadati > Pseudomonadota > Betaproteobacteria > Burkholderiales > Burkholderiaceae > Cupriavidus > Cupriavidus sp. 05L310. Next base: position 12,177 of record NZ_JBFTOX010000011.1, on the reverse strand, counting down.
AGGGCGGCACGGGCGCCGGCCAGGTCGCGCGCGGGGGTGTCGAGGTAGACATTGAGCAGGGTGTGCTCGCCGCGCGCCTGGCCTTGCGCATCCAGCCAGGCCGCGAGCGCCGGCATGGCGCCGTCCGGCACCGCCAGTTTGAGTTCGATTTCCTGGGCCATTTTGGTGTGTGCTTCCCGCTCAGGCAAACAGGCGTGCCAGCTCGGCACCGGGGTCGGGCGCGCGCATGAAGGCCTCGCCCACCAGGAATGCATGCACATTGGCGTCGCGCATGCGCTGCACGTCGTCCGGGCCGAGAATGCCGGATTCGGTCACCACCAGGCGGTCTTCCGGGATGCGCGGCAGCAGGTCCAGCGTGTTGTCGAGCGTGACTTCGAACGTGCGCAGGTTGCGGTTGTTCACGCCCAGCAGCGGCGTCTTCAGGCGCAGCGCGGCATCCAGCTCTTCGCCGCCGTGCACTTCCACCAGCACGTCCATGCCAAGCTCATGGGCGCAGGCTTCGAGTTCCGCCATCAGGCCGTGGTCGAGCGCGGACACGATCAGCAGGATGGCGTCGGCGCCCCAGGTGCGGGCTTCATAGACCTGGTAGAGGTCGATCATGAAGTCCTTGCGCAGAGCCGGCAGCGGGCAGGCGCCGCGGGCGCGCTTGAGGAAGTCGGCGTGGCCCTGGAAGAAATTCACGTCGGTCAGCACTGACAGGCAGGCCGCGCCATGGCTGGCATAGCTCTCGGCAATCGCCTCCGGCACGAAATTCTCGCGCAGCACGCCTTTGGAGGGGGAGGCTTTCTTCACTTCGGCGATCACCCCGGCGTCACCGGCGGCGATCTTTTCGCGCAGCGCGCGCTCAAAGCCGCGCGGCGCCAGGCCCGGCTCGCCGCGCAGGCTCTCGGCCTCGGCGCGCAAGCTGGGCAGGTCGCGCTTCTTGCGCGCCGCGTTCACTTCGTCGGCCTTCACGGCCAGGATCTTCTGCAGGATATCGGACATGCGGTAATTCTCTCGCTCGACGGATGGGCTACGGGGCCGGCTTATTTGAACTGCTGCGTGGCGCGCACGAACTGGTTGAGCTTCTCGCGCGCCGCGCCACTGGCGATGGCTTCGCGCGCGCGCTGGATGCCGTCCTCGATCGAGGTGGCCACATTGGCCGCGTATAGCGCGGTGCCGGCATTGAGCGTGACGATCTCGCGCGGAGTGCCTGGCACGTCGGTCAGTGCTTCGAGCAGCATCTCCTTGGACTCGGTGGCATCAGCCACCTTCAGGCCGCGATTGGAGATCATCTGCAGGCCGAAGTCCTCGGGGTGGATCTCGTACTCGCGCACCTCGCCGTCCTTCAGTTCGCCCACCAGCGTGGCGGCGCCCAGTGAGACTTCGTCCATGCCGTCCTTGCCGTAGACCACCAGTGCATGCCTGGCGCCCAGGCGCTGCATCACGCGCACCTGGATGCCGACCAGGTCGGGGTGGAACACGCCCATCAGGATATTGGGCGCGTCTGCCGGATTGGTCAGCGGGCCCAGGATATTGAAGATGGTGCGCACGCCCATTTCCTTGCGGATCGGCGCCACGTTCTTCATGGCCGGGTGATGGGTGGGCGCGAACATGAAGCCGATACCGGTCTGCTCGATGCACGCGCCGACCTGTTCCGGCGTCAGCATGATATTGACGCCCAGCGCTTCCAGCACGTCGGCGCTGCCCGACTTGGAGCTGACGCCGCGGTTGCCGTGCTTGGCGATGCGCGCGCCGGCGGCGGAGGCGACGAACATCGACGCCGTGGAGATATTGAAGGTGTGCGAGCCATCGCCACCGGTGCCGACGATGTCGACGAAGTTCTCGCGGTCCTTGACGGGCACCTTGTTGGCGAACTCGCGCATCACCTGCGCCGCCGCCGAGATCTCGCCGATGGTCTCCTTCTTGACGCGCAGCCCGGTCAGGATGGCCGCCGCCATCACCGGCGACATCTGGCCCTGCATGATCTGCCGCATCAGGTGCAGCATCTCGTCATGGAAGATCTCGCGGTGTTCGATGCAGCGGGTCAGGGCTTCCTGGGGCGTGATGGACATGGCGGTTTCCGTCTTGATATTTGATGGCGCGGGCGCGTTCGGCGTATCGAGCAGTCTCATCGCGGCGCCTTGATGAAGTTGGCCAGCAGCGCATGGCCATGCTCGGACAGGATGGACTCGGGATGGAACTGCACGCCCTCGACGGCTAGCGTCTTGTGGCGCACACCCATGATTTCGCCATCCGGTGTCCAGGCGGTCACTTCCAGGCAATCCGGCAATGTCTCGCGCTCGATCGCCAGGGAATGATAGCGCGTCACGTCGAAATGCTTGGGCAGGCCGGCGAAGACGCCTTCCTGCGTGGTCTCGATGCGGCTGACCTTGCCGTGCATGACCTGCTTGGCGCGGATCACCTTGCCGCCGAAGGCCTCGCCGATGGCCTGGTGGCCCAGGCACACGCCCAGCATCGGGATGCGGCCGGCAAAGTGCTGCAGCGTCGCCACGGAGATACCGGCTTCCTTCGGGCTGCACGGGCCGGGCGAGACGCAGATATGGTCGGGCCTGAGCGCCTCGATCTCTTCCAGCGTGATTTCGTCGTTGCGATAGGTGCGCACGTCGGCGCCGAGTTCGCCGAAGTACTGGACGAGGTTGTAGGTAAACGAATCGTAGTTGTCGATCATCAGCAGCATGGCGGTTCCCCTGTTCCCTTTACCTTAGATATCCGAATCCAGGCCGTCCTGGACCTGCTCGGCGGCGCGGATCACGGCGCGCGCCTTGGCTTCGGTTTCCCTCCATTCGGCTTCGGGGTCCGAGTCCGCAACGATGCCGGCGGCGGCCTGCACATAGAGATTGCCGTCCTTGACGATGCCGGTGCGGATGGCGATCGCCAGGTCCATTTCGCCGCCGAAGGACAGGTAGCCCACCGCGCCGCCATAGATGCCACGCTTGCGCGGCTCCAGTTCGTCGATGATCTCCATCGCATGCACCTTGGGCGCGCCCGACAGCGTGCCGGCCGGGAAGGTGGCGCGCAGCACGTCCAGGTTGCTCATGCCGGGCTTGAGCGTGCCTTCCACGGAACTGACGATGTGCTGCACGTGGGAGTACTTCTCGATCACCATCTGGTCGGTGACCTTGACCGAGCCGGTCTCGGCGATGCGGCCGATATCGTTGCGCGCCAGGTCGATCAGCATCACGTGCTCGGCGATTTCCTTCGGGTCGTTGAGCAGTTCGGTGGCGAGCTGCGCGTCCTTTTCCGGCGTGTTGCCGCGCGGGCGGGTGCCGGCCAGCGGACGGATGGTGACGATGTGATCCTCGCGCTGGTCGCCATTGCTGCCAACCCGGCGGGTTTCCTGCCGCACCAGGATCTCGGGCGAGGCGCCCACGATCTGGAAGTCGCCAAAGTTGTAGAAGTACATATAGGGCGACGGATTCAGCGAGCGCAGCGCGCGGTACAGCGTCAGCGGCGAGTCGCGGTACGGCTTGACCAGGCGCTGGCCGATCTGCACCTGCATCATGTCGCCGGCCATGATGTACTCCTTGGCCTTGTGCACGGCGGTGAGGTAATCGGCCTTGTCGAACTCGCGGTAGACGTCGGTCTGCACCGAGGGGCTGGTGATCGGCACATCCACCGGCTGGCGCAGCTTCATGCGCAGCTCGCGCAGGCGCTGGCGGGCACGGGCGTAGGCCTCTGGCGTGGTCGGGTCGGCGTAGACGATCAGGTAGAGCTTGCCTGACAGGTTGTCGATTACCGCCAGCTCTTCGCACAGCAGCAGCTGGATGTCAGGCAGATTCAGATCGTCCGGCTTTTGCGTGTTGGCCAGCTTCTTTTCGATATAACGCACGGCATCGTAGCCGAAGTAGCCAGCCAGGCCGCCGCAGAAGCGCGGCAGGCCGGGGCGCAGCGCCACCTTGAACCGCTTCTCGAAATCGGCGATGAAGTCGAGCGGGTTGCCTTCATGGGTTTCCACCACGCGGCCGTCGGTGACCACTTCGGTGCGCATGCCGTGGGCGCGCAGCAGGGTGCGGGCGTGCAGGCCGATAAAGGAGTAGCGGCCGAAGCGCTCGCCGCCCACCACGGATTCCAGCAGGAAGGTGTTGACCCCGCGCGTTTGCGACTGCGCCAGCTTCAGGTACAGCGACAGCGGCGTTTCCAGGTCGGCGAAGGCTTCGGCGATCAGCGGGATGCGGTTGTAGCCCTGCTCGGCCAGCGATTTGAATTCCAGTTCGGTCATGTCGATCCTCTTGTGCTGCGGCGCCTGCGTATCAGTATGGCGCACGCCGCGATGTCGGCAACTTGGGGCTGGAAGGTCGTCAGACCCGCCCCGGAGAGACCATGGCGCGGACGAGTGTCCACGCACGGCCGGGGTGGGCGTGCAGCGCGTTCGGGTGACACCGGCGCAAGGCTGGGATGTCGGGCGGCTGGAAAATCAGTGAGGGTCCGGCAACCTGCCGGTCTGGCCGGCCCCATCCTGGTACGGATGCATCGCGGGGATGCGGGAAGGGGGCGGTCAGGAGACTCGCGAACGCACTTTACGCCTGTTGGGAGGCGCGCCAGCGACGCCAGGGCCAGGCCTGCCGATCACTGCCAGAAGAGATGCGTTTGCGGTTCAGAAACATGAAATCGTGTTCAGCGATTTATGGTTTGGGTGTTTGGCGATGCTGGTGTCCGACGGCCGTGGCCGCCAGGGTCATGTCCGATGTGCCGCAAAAAGCTCCGCAGCCAGGACAATGGAATCGACTATACCATCGGCGTCGACGCCTTGTACAGGATTGCCATGGTTGTAGCCATAGGGCACCAGGAGCACTCCCATGCCCGCCGCGCGCGCTGCCTGCGCATCGTTTTCCGAGTCGCCGATCGCCGCCATCTGGGCCGGCTCCAGCCGGAACGCATCGGCCACCTTGAGCAGCGGCAGGGGATCCGGCTTGCGCAGGGCGAAGGCGTCGCCACCGTAGACCAGCTCGAAGAAGCGCCCCAGGCCTGTCTTCGCGAGTAGCGGCTCGGTGAAGTTGTGTGGCTTATTGGTTACGCAGGCCAGCCGCAGGCCTGCTGCCTTCAGCGCCGCCAGCCCCTCGGTGACGCCGGCGTAGACTCGCGAGAACTGGCCATTGATGCGCAGGTATTCGCGGTCGTACAGGGTCAGCGCATCCGCGAACATCCCATTGGCGTGGGCTGGCGAGAAGCGCGCGTCAAGCACGCACCGGATCAGGTTTTCCGAGCCCTTGCCGACGAAGCTGACGATTTCCGCCTTGCCCATCGGCTCGGCGCTGCCGAGTTGCGGATGCAGGTGGACCAGCGCCTTGAGCATGGCATTGACCGCGGCATGGAAGTCGCCCGCGGTGTCCACCATGGTGCCGTCCAGGTCGACAATGACGCCCCGGATACCGCGCCAGTCGGTGCGTTTAGGCTGGACCACGCTCATTGGCCAACCTTGGCCAGTTCGGCGCGCATGGCCGACAGCACGCCCTTGTAGCCGCCATCGGCGTCCGGCTTGCTGAACACGGCCGAGCCGGCGACAAAGGTGTCGGCGCCGGCCGCGGCAATCTCGGCGATGTTGTCCACCTTCACGCCGCCGTCCACTTGCAGCAGGATGCGACGGCCGGTGCGCTCGGCGTAGGCGTCGATACGCTTGCGGGCCTCGCGCAGCTTGTTGAGCGTTTCGGGAATGAAGGACTGGCCGCCGAAGCCGGGGTTGACCGACATCAGCAGGATCAGGTCGATGCGGTCCATCACGTGGTCCAGATGGTGCAGCGGCGTGGCCGGGTTGAACACCAGACCCGCCTGGCAGCCATGATCGCGGATCAGCGACAGCGTGCGGTCGATATGGTCGCTGGCCTCCGGGTGGAAGGAGATGATATTGGCGCCGGCCTTGGCGAAGTCCGGGACGATGCGGTCCACCGGGCGCACCATCAGGTGCACGTCGATCGGGGCGGTCACATGCGGGCGGATCGCCTCGCACACCAGCGGGCCCACGGTCAGGTTCGGCACGTAATGGTTGTCCATCACGTCGAAATGGATCCAGTCGGCGCCGTCCGCGGTCACGCGCCGCACTTCCTCGCCCAGGCGGGCAAAGTCGGCGGACAGGATGGACGGGGCGATGCGGTAGGTGGGCGTGCTCATGGCGGGGCTCGGAGGAGGGTGCTTCAAGGGGAAGGCGGTATTTTACCCTCCCCGCGCAGCGTGGCGCTGCCCGCAGGCGGGCAACTCGCGGCGGCTTTGCTTGCCGCCCCCGGAGCCTTGCCGCACAATGCGGCTACCCTGATCCCGCCTGCGATGTGCCGACAATGAGCGAATACGCGTTTTCCGTGGCTGTACGGACCCAGTACCTGACCGACCAGTCAGACCCCGAGCGGGGGCGCCATGCCTTCGCCTACACCATCACGATCCACAATACCGGCGAGGTGGCGGCGCAGTTGATCTCGCGCCACTGGGTCATTACCGATAGCGACAATGGTACCCAGGAAGTGGCCGGCCTTGGCGTGGTCGGGCACCAGCCGCTGCTCAAGCCGGGCGAGCATTTCGAATACACCAGCTGGGCCACCATCTCGACGCCGGTGGGCTCGATGAAGGGAGAGTATTTCTGCGTGGCCGAGGATGGTCATCGCTTCGAGGTGCCGATTCCGGAGTTTGCGCTGGTCCTGCCGCGCATGCTGCATTGAGGCGCGCCCGCCGGGGCGGGGCCGGGCTGCAATGCGTGCAAGGCTGCCCGCCGGCGCGGCGCGGAACCTATTGGCCCGGCGTGCGGTCCTGATCCTGTCGGGTATGGGCAGCGTCCTGGCCGGCACGTGAAGGATGATTGTCCGGAGCGCGGCTTGGGCGCGGGTTTTTCTTGGCCGTGCCCATGGTCCAGAGCACGATAAAGATCAGCAGGAAGAGCGCCAGTCCGGCCTCAAGGGCGAACAGCAGCATGGGATGGGCTTCGAAAAACTTGCTCATGACAGGGCGACAGGGCTACGTGGAGGCGACGGTGGGCATTGTAGGCCATAGCCCGCCACGGCTGGCCGTGGCATCCGCTGCATCCGCGACAAGCTGAGTTTTCATCCAATCAAGATGGCATACCTGCATTCCTTTTTCCGTTTTCCATTTTCTCCCCCCCGGGCCTCGGCCGCACAGGCACGCAAGGAGGCCGGCGGGTGCCGGCTCGGCTGGCTGGGGCTGGCCGCCGCGGCCTCGCTGCTGGCCGGCTGCATGAGCGGTCCGCCGCCCCGCGTCGAGGGGCCCGGGACGCGGCCCGTGACACCGCCGACCGGTTCCACGCAGAAGGGCGTCCTGCAGGCCGCCAACTGGAACGAGATCGGGGGCTGGGGCCAGGACGACGTGCGCGCCGCCTGGCCGGCGCTGCAGGCCAGCTGCCAGGCCTTGAAGAAGCGCGCCGAATGGAACCGCGTTTGTGCGCTTGGCATGCTGGTCGATGCCGGCGACCTGGGCGCCATGCGCGCCTACTTCGAATCCAACTTCCAGCCCTTCCGCGTGGTCAACGGCGACGGCACCGACAGCGGGCTGATCACCGGCTATTACGAGCCGATCCTGCATGGCGCGCGCACGCGCCAGGGCCAGTACCAGATCCCGCTGTACCGCAAGCCGCCCCAATGGGCCAACCGGCCGCTGCCGGCGCGCGCCGAACTGCTGCAGAACCCGGCGCTGCGCGGCCAGGAGCTGGTCTGGGTGGACGATCCCGTGGAAGCCGCCTTCCTGCAGATCCAGGGCTCAGGCCGGATCCGCCTGCAGGACGGCAGCGTCATGCGGGTGGGCTTCGGCGGTACCAATGACCAGCCGTTCCGCTCCTTCGGCAAGTGGCTGCTCGACCGTGGCGAGATCACGCCGGCGCAGGCCACCATGCAGGGCATCAAGGCCTGGGCGCGCGCCAATCCGGGCCGCGTCGAGGAAATGCTCAACGTCAATCCGCGCTTTGTGTTTTTCCGTGAGCTGCCGGCCAACAACGATGGGCCGGTCGGCGCACTGGGCGTGCCCCTGACTGCGGAGCGCTCCATCGCGGTAGATCCCGCCACCATTCCGCTGGGCGTGCCGGTCTTCCTCTCCACCACCAGGCCGCTCTCCACCGAGCCGATCCAGCGCCTGATGTTCGCGCAGGATACGGGGACCGCCATCAAGGGGGGCGTGCGCGCTGACTTCTTCTGGGGCGCCGGGGATGCGGCGGGCGAAACCGCCGGCCGCATGAAGCAGGGCGGGCGCATGTGGGTGCTGATGCCGCGTAGCTAGGCCGCCGGCCGGCCAGTCCTGGCCGGCCACGGGCTTTCAGCGCGGGCGCTGGTCGACGATGCGCCGCGCCTTGCCCACGGAGCGCTCCACGCCACCGGAGGGCAGGATCTCGATGCTGACGGTGACGCCGATATAGGCCTTGATGTCGTAGGTCAGCTGCTTGTTGGCCTGCTGCGCGGCCGCAGGATCGACGCCATGCGCGCATTCCACGCGCACGGTCAGCACATCGAGATGGCCGTCCTTGCTCAGCACGCACTGGTAGTGCGGCGCCAGTTCAGCATGCTTGAGGATCAGTTCCTCGATTTGCGAGGGGAACACATTGACGCCCCGAACGATCATCATGTCGTCGGAGCGGCCGGTGATTTTTTCCATCCGGCGGAAGGCCGGGCGGGCGCTGCCGGGCAGCAGGCGGGTCAGGTCACGGGTCCGGTAGCGGATGATCGGCAGCGCCTCCTTGGATAGCGAGGTGAAGACCAGTTCGCCAAACTCGCCATCGGGCAGGACTTCGCCAGTGACCGGATCGATCACTTCCGGATAGAAATGATCTTCCCAGATGGTCGGGCCGTCCTTGGTCTCGGCGCACTCGTTGGCCACACCCGGCCCCATCACTTCCGACAACCCATAGATATCCACCGCCGAGATGCCCATGCGCTTCTCGATGGCCAGGCGCATCTCGGGCGTCCAGGGTTCGGCGCCGAAGATGCCGACCCGAAGCGAGGTGGACGCGGGATCGATGCCCTGGCGCTCGAATTCGTCCGCGATGGCCAGCATATAGCTGGGCGTGACCATGATCACTTCGGGCTTGAAATCCTGTATCAGCTGAACCTGCCGCTCGGTCTGGCCGCCGCCGAAGGGGATCGCTGTGAGCCCCGCTTTTTCCACTCCATAGTGCGCGCCCAGGCCGCCGGTGAACAGCCCGTAGCCATAACTGATATGCACCTTGTCGCCGCGCCGGGCTCCTGCCGCGCGGATCGAACGCGCCATCACCGTGGCCCAGGTGTCGATGTCCTTCAGCGTATAGCCCACCACCGTGGGCTTGCCGGTCGTGCCCGACGAGGCATGGATGCGCGCCACACGGTCCTGCGGCACGGCAAACATGCCGAACGGATAGTTGTCGCGCAGGTCCTGCTTGGTGGTGAAGGGAAAGCGGGCGAGGTCGGCCAGGGTCCGCACCTGGTCCGGATGCACGCCGGCGGCGTCGAACTTGGCACGGTAGACCGGCGAGTTCTGGTAGGCGTGGTTGAGCGACCATTTCAGGCGTTCCAGCTGCAAGGCCTGCAATTCGTCGCGGCTGGCGGTCTCGATCGGATCGAGCGGCAGATCTGTCAGGCGCGTCATAGTGTCTCCTGCGCGTGGGGGCTTATGTATTGGTGTGTCTATGTCGATGGATTCACGCCGGTTCCGGCGGGGTAACCACATGCCCCTTGATCTGGGCGGACTTGCCGCGGAACATCGCCACCACTTCGCCCGCACGGTTGATTACGCGGATATCGTAGATGCCATGCCTGCCCGACAGGACCTGTTCCGTGGCTTCGGCGGTCAGCACGTCGCCATCGTGTACGGGTTTGAGGAATTCGATGCTGCAGCCCGCGGCCACCGTGTTGATATTGTGACTGTTGCAGGCGAAGGCAAAGGTCGAATCGGCCAGCGTGAACATCAGGCCGCCGTGGCAGATGCCGTGGCCGTTGAGGAACTCCTGCCGTACCGGCATGGACAGGCGCGCGTAGCCGGGCCGTACGGCCTCAAGGGTAATGCCCAGCCAGCGGCTGCAGGCATCGGCTTCGTACATGCTGGCGGCGGCCGCTTCGGCAAGGGCCTGGGGATTGTGGGTCAAGCTGGTCTCCTGTCGGGGGCGGGGAGGGTGGATTACCGGTGGGGGCCGGCCTTAGCGGCCGGTGAAGCGCGGCGCGCGCTTTTCCAGGAAGGCGTTCACTCCCTCGGCATAGTCATGCGAGGCGCCCAGTTCGCGCTGCAGGTCGCGTTCCAGGTCGAGCTGGACGTCGAGCCCCTGGCTTGCGCCGGCGTACATCGCCTGCTTGATGGCTGCCAACGCCCGCGTCGGCTGAGCCGCCAGGTGGGTGGACAGGGCCAGCGCTTGCTCGGGCAGCAGGGGGTCGTCCATCGCCTCCCAGATCAGCCCCCATTTCTCGGCCTCTTCCGCGCTGAGCTTGTCGCCCGTCATGGCCAGGCCCATGGCGCGCGCCATGCCGATGCGTTTGGGGAGCAGCCAGGTGCCGCCGGAATCCGGGACCAGCCCGATTTTGACGAAAGCCTGGATGAAGCTGGCGGAGCGCGCCGCCAGCACCATGTCGCAGGCCAGGGCAAGGTTGGCACCCGCGCCGGCCGCCGTGCCGTTGACAGCGGCGATCACGGGCAGCGGCAATTTTTGCAGGCGCCGGATCAAGCGGTTGAACCACACATCGATCAATTCGCCCAGATCCGTCATCGCACCGGGTGTGAAATCCAGGTCGGCCAAATCCTGTCCCGCGCAGAAGCCACGCCCTGCGCCGGTCAGCAGCAAGGACCGCGCGCCGCCGGCCTCGACATGGTCGAGCGCCTGCTGCAGCACGGCGTGCATCTCGCGGGTGAAGCTATTGAGCTTGTCGGGGCGATTGAGCGTGATAACCGCTACCTGGCCGTGCCATGCGAGCAGTATCGGGCCGGAAGTCAGGCTGACCTGTGGGGGCATTTCTGGCATCTTTGTCTCCTGCCATGTTTGTGGCTGCTATGTCTGGTGGTACGCCGGCGCTCCCTTATATATAGACGGAAGCGGAGCGCCGTTTAAATAAACCGACCAGTCGGTCGGCGAATGGTAGCACTAATTTCCACGCGCGAGTATTGTCTCGCTGGGTAACGAATCGATCCACTTCCAAGAGGAGAGCACATGTCGTACGAGAACATTCTGGTGGAGACGCGCGGCCGCGTAGGCCTGGTGACGTTGAATCGCCCGAAGGCCCTGAACGCGCTTAACGACGCGCTGATGGATGAACTGGGCGCGGCCCTGCTTGCCTTTGATGCCGATGAGGCCATCGGCAGCATCGTGATTACCGGCAGCGAGCGTGCCTTTGCCGCGGGCGCGGATATCGGCATGATGGCCAAGTACTCCTATATGGATGTGTACAAGGGGGACTACATCACGCGGAATTGGGAGGCTATCCGCCGCGTCCGCAAGCCGGTGATCGCGGCGGTAGCGGGATACGCGCTGGGCGGTGGCTGCGAACTGGCCATGATGTGCGACATCATCATCGCGGCCGATAGCGCCCGCTTCGGCCAGCCGGAAGTCAAGCTGGGCACGATGCCCGGGGCCGGCGGCACCCAGCGCCTGCCGCGCGCCGTGTCCAAGGCAAAGGCCATGGACCTGTGCCTGACCGCGCGCATGATGGATGCGGCGGAAGCCGAGCGTGCAGGCCTGGTGTCGCGCGTGGTTGCGGCCGACAAACTGCTCGACGACGCCCTGGCCGCCGCCGAGACCATCGCCGGCTTCTCGCTGCCAGTGGTCATGATGATCAAGGAGTCGATCAACGCCGCTTACGAGACGAGTCTTTCCGAAGGTGTTCACCTTGAGCGCCGCCTGTTCCACTCGACCTTCGCGACTGAGGACCAGAAGGAGGGAATGGCCGCATTTGTGGAGAAGCGCGCGGCCAATTTCCAGCATTGCTGAAAACTTGATAGGTAAATACCCGAGTAACCTTATCGGGTACTCATCTTCCCGATGCGGCTGGAAAGGGCATATTTTCTTTATAGATCAATGGGTTGATTTCGATCGCCAAAAACCTCTCTCATACTTGTGTGACAAAGCTGTTGCCAAGTTGGGTTGATCCCCTTAAGATTCGCCCCCTCGCAACACAACTACCGCGCTGCAAAGCAGGCGGGACAAGGGTTGCGGGGTTGGCAGGGGTGGTTGGCGGCGCGAAAGGCGCGGCGAACTGAAGTAAAAAAACCTGTTGACGAAACGCTGATTGCTCTTCA